>NZ_VFVC01000040.1:0-56802 GCF_006441575.1 Mesorhizobium sp. B2-4-12 | reverse complement strand
GCCCATGGTGCACCTCCGCATCCATAGGAATCAGACTTCAGTCGAAAAGGGAATCCCAACGATTCACCCTATTCGCCCGACGCTCTAAGATCAGTGACCTGAAGCGTCGATAGCCGGGACGAGAAAATTCGGCGTCGTCTTCGGGCGGCAGGCGGGATCCAGACCTGTCTTGCCGCATTGAGCCTCTTGCCTGCCCGGCCTCAAATTTCTGGCCCCAATCGAAGTGGACACTCGCGTTCTCGATTATCCTTGGGGTGGCAGCGACCGGGGGATATTGAGGAACCGGTCGCGCAAAGCGCCTTATGGGCCGCGGGTCAGGAAGGTGGCGACGGCATCGATCTCCTGCTGCCTGACCTCATGCCCGCCATCGTGCAATTTCAAATCGACCTTTGCGCCCTGGCCTTCGAGATAGCCGGCCAACGCCTCTGTCAAGGGCAGCGGGCAGATCGGATCGCGCCTGCCGGCGGTGATCAGAACCTCAAGCGATCGAAGACCCGGATTGGGTCGCGGCGACCAGGGGATCAACGGGTGCATCAGCACTACCCGGTCGAAGAGCTCTGGTGCATCGAAGATCACCGAAGCGAGAATGTTCGCGCCGTTGGAGTAGCCGAGTCCGAAGACCGTTGCGCTTTCATTCGCTTCCCGGTGCGCGCGGATGAAATCCGTCATCTTCCTGGTACGGGTCGCAAGGTCCGCCATGTCGTAGACACCTTCCGCCTTGCGGCGGAAAAAGCGGTTTGCGCCGTGCTCGGACACGTCGCCTCTCGGCGAGACGATGCCGGCTCCGGGCAATATCTGCCCTATCAGGCCGGTGAACTGATGTTCGTCGCCGCCGGTTCCGTGGAACGCGAAAACAAGCGGAGCCCCGACATCGGGCTGCTTTGCGAAATGGTGGTAAGCGTCACGAGACATGATGTTCTCCTATTTCACCAAAGGCCGCCGGCCGCAGCCGGCGGCGGGATTTTCGATGTCAGTCGACGATGGGTGGGAGGATCTCTTCGATCCGGTCGCGTAGGTTGGCGTGCTGAAGCGGCAACTTCAGTGCCTCGCCGAGATGGGCGGTGTCCTCGTCGCGATTGAATCCGGGTTCATGCGTCGCCACCTCGAACAGGACACCTCCGGGCGTGCGGAAATAGATGGCCCAGAAATAGTCGCGGTCGATGACCGGGGTGACGTGATAGCCCGTGTCCATGAGTGCCTTGCGCACCTCGGCCTGGGCCGCCCTGTCCTCGACCGCGAAGGCGACGTGATGCACCGAGCCGGCACCCTGGCGCGCCGCCGGCGCGCCGGGCAACACCTCGATATCGACGAAGTCGGCGCCATTGCCGCCCTTGATGGCGTAACGGGTCAGCGCTCCCCGCCGATCGGCTTCCTCGTAGCCCATGTATTTCAGGAGTTCGCCCGTCGCGCCGCCGTCACGCAGCCGCATGGTCACCCCGTGAAATCCGTGGACACCCTCGTCGGTCGGCACCGTTCCGCCAGCGAAGGGCTGACGCTTGTCGCCATCGACTTCAGTCAGGGCAAATCCGTCGCCGTCGGGGCCGAGGAAGCGCAGGCGCTTCTCACCGAAAGCTTCGTCCTCTTGCAGTCCGAGCACGCCCTTGCCGGCAAAACGTTCTTTCCAGTAGCCAAGTGTTTCCTTCGGCACCGAAAACACGGTCTCGGAGACCTCACCGGCGCCGCGATTGCCTTTGGCGATATGCGGGAACGGGAAATAGGTCATGACCGTGCCCGCGGATCCGACCTCGTCGCCGTAATAGAGGTGATAGACGTCGGGCGCATCGAAATTGACGGTTTTCTTGACCCGGCGCAGGCCCAGCGTCTTGGTGAAAAAGTCATTGGTTTCCTGTGCATCGGCAGCCATCGAAGTGACGTGATGCAGTCCTTTGATCTGGGTAAGCATGGTGCTGTCCTCGCTCTTGGTTGTCTTCGTCGAGCAAACAGATAGCCTCCCTCTTTGGCCCCCGGAATAGGCATAATCTTGCATTGATTGTTGCTCATATCGTAATAATCTCCGAATGGGTGAACTTGAATCTCTGCGCGTATTCCTGGCCGTCGCCGAACGAGGCAGTTTCGCCGGCGCGGCTCGCCAGCTCGGCATGACACCAGCGTCGGTGACGCGCACCATCGCCGGGCTTGAACGGCAGCTCGGCGTGCAATTGCTGGTACGCACGACGCGGCAGGTGTCCCTGACATCCGCCGGAGCCGTCTACGCGGCGCGCGTGGCGCCTCTTTCCCAAGGTCTCGTCCGTGCGGCGGAGGAAACCCGTGAGGCTCAGGGGATAACGTCCGGTGGCATCCGCATCAGCGCCCCGCTTTCACTAGGGCTGAAGGTGCTACCCCCCGTGCTCTCGCAATTCGTGACCCTGTATCCGCAGACGCACGTCTCCCTGGCGCTTTCCGACGGGTTCGTCGATATCGTCGAAGAGGACTACGATCTCGCGATCCGGATTTCCGGGCCGCCCGTCGACAAGTCGACCATCTGGCGCAAGATAAGGGAGGTGCCGCGGGTGCTGGTTGCTGCCCCAAACTATCTGACCTCCCGCGGTACCCCGCAGTCGCCCGACGATCTGGCGGAGCATGCTTGCCTCAGCTACGCGTCGGATGCGCGCGACGAGCATTGGGAGCTCTCGAAAGGCGGCGGCCGGCGAACCCACAAGGCAACCGGCGTCTTCAGCTCCAACAGTGGCGATCTGCTCGCCCGACTTGCCCTCAATGGCGAAGGGATCGTGCTCTTGCCCCGGTTCATCGTCGACGATGATCTCGCCGCTGGAAGGCTGGTGGAGGTTCTTGCGGACTGGAGCACTCCGCAGATCTGGCTCACGCTCTACTATCCGCCTTACGAAAAGCTACCGCTCCGGGTTGCCACCTTCTCCGATTTTTTCGAAGCTTATATCCAGGAAATCCGCTCGTTCTGAGCCGGAGAAAGCAGGCCGATGTCATCGTTTCTACCTGAATTCGCATTCTCCCAGGCAGCAGTCCGGGTCCGGTTTGCCCCAGGGGTTCGCCATGACACCGGCGCCGAGGTCGAGCGCCTCGGCTGCAGGCGCGCGATCGTAATTTCGACCCCCGGCCAGGTCGCGATGGCGCACGACCTGAGGACGGATATGGGCGAATTCGCCGCAGGCGTACTGCCGCTCGCGCAAATGCACACGCCCGTGCCGGTGACCCAGGAGGCCATGTTACAAGTTGGACAGATGGACGGGGATTGCCTGGTCGCGATCGGCGGTGGATCAACCGTTGGGCTTGCCAAGGCGCTTTCACTGAGAACCGGACTGCCGCAAATCGTGCTGCCGACCACCTATGCCGGCAGCGAAGCCACTCCGGTGCTCGGTCAGACCGAAGACGGGGTCAAGACGACATTGACGGATGCCCGGGTTCAGCCCCAGGTCATCCTCTACGACGCCGAACTTATCCGTTCGCTGCCGGTTTCGACGACCGTGGCAAGCGCGCTCAACGCCATGGCGCATGCTGCCGAGGGGCTCTATGCGCGCGATCGCAATCCGATATCGACGCTTCTCGCGACAGAGGGGCTTCGAGCGTTCCGGAGGGCGTTGCCGGACGTCTGCCGCAATCCTCGGGATCTCACGGCGCGTGGCGAGACCCTCTATGGGGCATGGCTGTGTGGCACTGTGCTCGGGCAAGTCGGCATGGCCTTGCACCACAAGCTATGCCATGTGCTCGGCGGCTCCTTCGGCCTGCCTCATGCCGAGACCCACGCGGTAATGCTGCGCTATACGATCGCTTTCAACGCGACCGCCACGGGTGCCCTTCTGGATCCGATGCGCGAAATCTTTGATGACGGCGACGTCGGTCATGCACTTGCAATCTTCGCGGACAGCGTCGGAGCGCCACGGGCCTTGCGCGACCTCGGAATGCGCGAAGCGGATCTCGCCGGCGCCGCCGATCTTGCAATGTCGGCCGCCTATTGGAATCCGCGGCCGCTGATACGCGACGAAGTCCTCGGTCTGCTGAGATCGGCGTGGGCCGGGGAGGACCGTAGCCAAGGCGGCAGGGGCTGAAAGACAGTCCCAAGGACAAATGGCTGCGGCCGTACGACGACGTCACCGGTAATCCCGAACGGCTGGCCAGTTTCGTTCACACCAGCGCGCGAGAGCGCCGGTCCTGACCGATTTGCAGGGACAGCGATGTACCCAGCCGCTTGAACCCGCGCCTCACCGTAGACAGTGGGTTCGCCGTCGCCACGCACATGCTGCTGACCCGCAAGTTCGGGGAATGAAGAACCCGGCCGTCATTGTCGAACCAACAGCGGCCGCCGGTGGCTTTGGACAACCGCAGGGCTAGGCCAGCCGTGCCCGAGTTGTGCGCGGCGTTGCCAGGAGCAGGCTCGTCTCGCTGCCCGTTATGCCGGGAATGAGGCGGATGCGGCGCAATACAGCATCAAAATCGGTCAACGAGGCCGTCCCAAGTTCCACCACTAGGTCCCAGCGGCCATTGGTCGTGTGGATGTCCGAGACCTCGGGGAAGCCCCCTAACGAGCGCACCACCCGATCAGCGGCGTGGCCTTCGATCTCGATCAGCATGATACCCCGAATGCGCTGATCGACCGCATCGGCGCGGAGCACGACCGTGTAGCCGATGATCTGGCCGGACCGTTCAAGCCGCTCCATACGCGCCCTGACCGTGGCGCGTGAAACGCCGAGATCCACGGCCAGATCAGAGACGCTGCGCCGCCCGTCGTGGCGAAGCAAGGTCACGAGCCGTTCGTCTAAAGAATCCATCCGTGCTGCCATTTAGACCAAAATCGGTGCCGATATGATAAAACAGCCTTGCCGGATTGCCAATTTAATATGTTCACGTCGCCATGCCGCCATGGTTCTTTCCCGGACCATTCAAGGTTGCCAGCAGGAGAAATCATGCGTTGCAGAATCGTCGGGGCGCCGGTGCAGGACGGCGCTGGCAGAATGGGATGTGAAATGGGGCCGAGTGCGCTGCGGACCGCCGGACTTTCCCAGGTGCTGTCGGGCCTCGGCCACACTGTCGAGGATATGGGCGCCGTCCAGCCGGTTCCGACAAGACGCCTCGTGCACGGCAACCTGGCACTGAAGGCCCTGCCTGAGGTATCGGCCTGGACATCCGCCATTGCCGAGGCCGCCTACGCTGCGAGCAAGGATGCCATGCCGATCTTTCTCGGCGGCGACCATTCGATCTCGGCCGGCACCGTATCGGGCATCGCCCGCCGCGCCGCCGAAAGCGGGCGCCCGCTGTTCGTTCTGTGGCTCGATGCGCATCCGGACTTCCACACGCTCGACACCACCGCCAGCGGCAACCTGCACGGTGTTCCGCTCGCCTATGCCAGCGGCCAGCCGGGTTTCCGCGGCTATTTTCCGGATCTGCCGGCAGCGGTCGATCCCTCGCGTATCTGCACCATGGGCCTGCGCAGTGTCGACCCGGCCGAGCGAACGGCGCTCAACGAGGCGGGAGTAACCGTGCACGATATGCGCGCCATCGATGAGCATGGCATCGCTCCGTTGCTGCGCGCTTTCCTGGCGCGCGTGTCGGCGGAAGACGGCCTGCTGCATGTCAGCCTCGATGTCGACTTCCTCGACCCGTCTATCGCCCCGGCGGTCGGCACCACCGTTCCCGGCGGTGCCACTTTTCGCGAGGCGCATCTGGTGATGGAGATGCTGTCCGACAGCGGTCTCGTTTCCAGCCTCGACCTGGTCGAGTTGAATCCCTTTCTGGACGAGCGGGGCCGAACCGCGACGCTGATGGTCGACCTGACCGCGAGCCTGATGGGTCGCCGCATCATGGACCGCCCCACCCGCAGCCATTCCGGGAGTTTTTGATGACGACCACGGCAAAGCTGAACATCGTCCCCTTCGTCAGCGTCGACCGCATGATGAAGCTGGTGAATGCCATCGGTGTCGAGCGCTTCCTGACCGAGCTTGCAAGCTACATCGAGGAAGACTTCCGTCGCTGGGAACTGTTCGACAAGACACCGCGCATCGCCTCGCATAGCCATGACGGCGTCATCGAGCTGATGCCGACAAGCGATGGGCGCCTCTACGGCTTCAAATACGTCAATGGCCATCCCAAGAACATGCGCCAAGGCTTGCAGACGGTCACGGCGTTCGGCGTACTCGCCGATGTTGGCAGCGGTTACCCGATGCTGCTCACCGAAATGACCATCCTGACCGCGCTGCGCACCGCTGCCACCTCCGCTGTCGCGGCCAAGTATCTGGCGCCGAGCGGCGCGCGCACCATGGCCATCATCGGCAATGGCGCCCAATCGGAATTTCAGGCGATTGCCTTCAAGGCGCTCACAGGCATCGACCGGCTCAGGCTTTACGACATCGATCGGTCCGCCTCGCTGAAATGCGCGAAGAACCTTTCAGGCATGGGATTCGATATCACGATCTGCGGGACCGGGCAGGAAGCGGTTGAAGGGGCCGGGATCATCACGACCGTTACCGCCGACAAGCAGAACGCCACGATTCTCACCGACAACATGGTCGGCTCCGGCGTCCACATCAACGCTGTCGGCGGCGATTGTCCCGGCAAGACCGAACTGCACAAGGATATCCTGGTGCGCTCGGATATTTTCGTCGAGTTCCCGCCGCAGACACGCATCGAAGGCGAGATCCAGCAACTGGACCCCGACCATCCCGTGACCGAACTCTGGCAAGTAATCACCACCAAGGCCCAAGGCCGCCGAGACGCCAAGCAGATCACGCTGTTCGATTCGGTCGGCTTCGCGATCGAGGATTTTTCGGCGCTGCGCTATGTACGCGACCAACTGCAAGCCACCGGCCTCTACGAGGAACTCGACCTGCTCGCCGATCCCGATGAACCACGCGACCTGTTTGGCATGTTGCTGAGGGCGGCCATGCAGCCAGCGGCTTGAGGGTATCTAAGGTAACCCGAATTTCACCCATCCCGAGGAACTGGGCAGCCGCGACGTTGCTGTCAAATCCGTCCTGCCGCTGCGGCTGACTTGCGACACAGCTCATTTCTGGTCCAGTCAGATTTCTGGATCGCGGTGCTGAAAGAATTGGAGAAAAAGCTCTCGCTCAGTCGTTATGTCGAGCTTTTCGTAGATGCGGCGGCGATGGTTCTTGACCGTGCCCACCGTGATGCCGAGCCGCTCGGCGATGTTGGCGGTCGGGTGGCCGGCCAGGATGAGTTGCACGAGCTCCCTTTCCCTGAGCGAGAGTTCCGGCCACAGCCTAACGGGAATTGTCGGTTTCTGTCGCGGTGAAGCGCCGGGGCTTGTCGGCGCTGACGTGCGGGAAAACTCGGCTCCGTGCGCCTTGATGTCGAGCGCGTGCAGTGCTTCGAACACCGGCAGCCGTTCGTCCAGCAAGGCGATCTCGCTTTCCTTGAACGAACTGGTCGAGCGATCGAGGAAGATGCCAAGGCACCAGTCGCCGCCATCGGCCAGCATGATGCCGACCTCGTCGCAGATTTCCGACTGCGCCAGGAAGCCGGCTATGTACTGGCCGCGCTTGGCCTCGTCATCCGCCAGTCGCTTGAGCGGCATGATGCCCAACCGGCGCTCGCGCCGCCACGAGGCATAGAACGGGTCGAATACATAGTAGTTGTCCAGATAGCGCCGGACCATTTCATCTGAGAAGCGCCGGTGCTTCACGAATTCCGGTGTCTGCGTCGTCGAGTAGCGCGTCACCGTGACGAGGTCGTGCTCGATGTCCGCGCCGATCAGGTCGATCAGGCAATCGACATGCCTGTCCGTGCCGGTAGCGGCGATCGCCTTGGCGAGCGGCGCCCAGATATTGCCCATGCGCATGCCTCTTTGTCGGCGACGAGCCCCTCGTCGTCATTGTGCCTTTAGGCATATGGCGCGAACCGGCCCGTCGAATCTAGCCTGTGGTCACTTTCGGCAAGGGAAGGCGACCCGTGGACCAGATCACCACCAACCCCATCGTTATCGGCATCGACGCCGGCGGCACCATGACCGACACCATCCTTGTCGATCAGGACGGCCACTTCAAGATCGGCAAATCGGCGACCACGCCAAAGAACGAGGCCGAGGGCTTCCTCGCTTCGGCCGAGGACGCGGCCGACGCCTGGGGCATCTCGCTGCAGGACCTCTTTTCCGGCGTCAATGTGGTGCTCTACTCCGGCACCGGCATGCTCAACACGCTGTTGTCGCGCACCGGCCGCAAGCTTGGCCTGATCACCACCAAGGGCCTCGAGGACATGATCCTGATGGGCCGTGGCCTGCAGGCCTGGGCGGATTATTCCTATGCCGACCGGCTGCATGCGGTGACGCATCACCATCCCGATCCGCTGGTGCCGCGCCGCCGCACCCATGGCGTCACCGAGCGCATCGACCAGTTCGGCGACGTCATCCTGCCGCTCTACGAGCACGAGGTTCATGCCGCCGCGAAGAGACTGATCGCCGACAAGGTCGAGGCGATCTGCATCATGACCGTGTTCTCGCACGTCAACCCGGCGCACGAAAAGCGCATCGCCGAGATCTGCCGCGAGGAGATCGTCGCCGCCGGCGCCGAAATCCTGGTCTACACCAGCCACGAGGTCCGCCCCGTCATCCGCGAACAGTCACGGCTGAACTCGGTGCTGATCGAGGCCTACGCCACCTCGCGCGGCCGCAAGCAGCTCAAGGGCATCGAGGACGTTTCGAAGAAATATGGCTTCAAATATGGCGTGCAGACGCTGCTTTCTTTCGGCGGCCTGACCTCGATCAACCATCCGCGCCTGCACGAGACCATGATTTCCGGCCCGATCGGCGGCATTCTGGGCGCAGCCTATGTCGGCAAGCTGATCGGCAACGACTCGTTGATCTGCTCGGATATGGGCGGCACCTCCTTCGACATGGGCGTCATCACGCGCGGCCAGACGCGGATCGAGAACGAGCCGCTGATGGACCGTTTCAAGCTCAACGTGCCGACGCTGCATCTCGACACGATCGGCGCGGGTGCGGGCATGATCCTCAAGGTCGACCCGCTGACCAGGAAAGTCTCCCTCGGACCGGAAAGCGCCGGTTCCGATCCCGGCCCGATCTGCTTCGCCAAGGGCGGCACGGAGCCCACCATCGCCGATTGCGACGCCATCCTCGGCCGTCTCAACCCGCATTACTTCCTCGGCGGCAAGGTCGTGTTGCAGGTCGAGAAGGCGCGCAAGGCCTTCGAGGAAAAGTGTTCCCGTCTGCTTGGCGTCGGCGTGGAGGAGGCAGCCGAAGGCATGATCGACATGCTGGAGGCCGACGCCAACAACGCGCTCCGCCGCGTCATCTCGGGCCAGGGCATCCATCCGTCGGAGTTCACGCTGCTCTCCTATGGCGGCTCGGGTCCGCTGCACCTGGCCGGCTGCTCGCGCGGAATCGGTTTCAAGGACATCATCACCTTTCAGTTCGCCGCCGCCTTCTCCGCCTTCGGCTGCACCACGGCGGATTTCATGCGCCGTCACTCGGTGTCGACGCAGATCGATATCGGCGCGCGTGCAAGCGATGACCAGCTGGTGGCCTTCGGAACGAAAGTCACCGCCATCTGGGACGATCTCACCAAGGCGGCGGTCGATGAGATGATCGCCGATGGCCATAGCAGGGACAAGGTCAAGACCGTGCCGTTCCTGATGATGCGCTATACCGGCCAGCTCGAGGACGTCGAGGTGATGGCGCCGCTGTCGGCCATCAACTCGGCCGACGACATGCGCAAGGTGATCGACGAATTCGAGGCGGTCTACGCAAAGGTAAACCATCGCGTCTCACGCTACGGCGAAGCCGGCTTCTCGATCACGGAGCTCGGGCTCATCGCCACCGCCGACAAGGTCAAGCCTGTGCTCTTGAAGCGCCCGCTCGGCAAGTCCGATCCGGCATCGGCCCATAAGGGCGTTCGGGAGGCCTATATTGGCGGCCGCTGGCACAAGGCCAACCTCTACGAGATGGACCTTCTGCAGCCCGGTCATGAGGTGATCGGCCCGGCCATCATCGAACACCCCGCCACGACGCTCGTCGTCCATCCGCAAGACCGTGTCCATGTCGATGAGTGGACGCTGCTGCACTATACCCACGCTTGAGAAGGGCGAACGCCATGCTGGACAAACCCGCTTCCGCCCTGCGCATCCGCGAGCGGCTAATCGAATCCGAACGGCTCATGGAAGAGACCGGCTGCTACGACGGCATCACGGAACTTTCGCTGCGCAACCAGGATCCGCTGAAATTCGAGACGCTGCACACCAAGCTGCGCGCCTACTGCGTGTCGGCACGCGAAATGGCGCGCCGCATCTCGGCCTCGCCCGGCGTGCGCGAGGTCGGCGAGATGGTGGTCGCCATCTACACGCCGGAAGGCGATGCTATCGCGCTCTCCAACGGCATCATGGTGCATGTGCACACGATGAGCCGCTTCATCAAATGGATGATCAGACAAGGCTACGAAGAGAATCCTGGCATTGTCGACGGCGATATCTTCGCCAACAACGACGCCTTCATCGGCACCGTCCAGGTGCCTGATGTGATGGACGTGGTGCCGATCTTTCATTCGGGCAAGCTCGTCGGCTGGGCCGGCGCCGTCTGCCACGAGCTCGAGGCCGGCGGCATCACGCCCGGTGGCGACGTGGCATTGGCGCAGGAGCGCTTCACCGAGGGCCTGTTCGTCTGCGCCGAAAAGGTCGGCAAGAACGACGAGCTGCGGCGCGACTACGTGATCCGCTGCGAGCGCAATCTGCGCATGCCGATCTACTGGGTGCTGGACGAGAAGGCCAAGGTCGCCTCCTGTATCGATATGCGCGAAAGCGTCAAGGCGCTGATCGACGACATCGGCCTCGACTACTGGATGAAGATCTCGAAGGAATTCATCGAGGAGGGCCGCCGCGCCCAGCTTGCCCGCACCCGCCAGCTGACCGTGCCGGGCATCTATCGTGGCCACACCTTCTACGGCCATGTCACCGCGGGCAAGCCGGGTTATCAGCCGCTCGGTGACCCCGACTGGCTTTACAATATGCCGATCGAGATGGAGATCACCACCGATGGCAAGATCATCATGGACTTCGAGGGCACGCAGCCCTGGGGTTACCACTCGATGAACTGCACGCCGGCCGGCATGGACGGCGGCATGTTCGTGACGCTGACCCAGCACATGAATTTCGAGGGCCTGGTCAATGACGGCGCCTGGATGGCGACCGAACTGAAGCTGCCGCACGGCACCTGGACCAATCCGGACAACGAGATGGTGGCGACAGCCACCTCATGGGCGCTGCTGCTGCCCGCCTATGGCGTCTTCCAGCGCCTGTTGTCGCGCTCGTTTATCGCCCGCGGTTTCGTCGAAGAAGCCTTCGTCGGCCAGGTCAACAGCCCGATGATCGAGATGGGCGGCACCAGCCAGTACGGCTCGCTGTTCGGCATGGCACATTTCGAATGCGCCGCCGCCGGCTCCGGCGCGCTCGCCATCAAGGATGGGCTCGACACCGCTTATGTCGGCTGGAATCCTGAATCCGACATGGGCAATATCGAAATCTGGGAACAGAACATGCCGATGGTCTATATCGGCCGCTCCATCGTCCCCAATTCTGGCGGCGCCGGCAAATATCGCGGCGGCTGCTCCTTCCTGTCGACATGGCTGGTCAGCAAGACCGACCATCTCAGGCTGGTCACTTCCGAGCATTCCTCGCGCGTCTTCGACAATGGCGGCATGTGCGGCGGCTATCCGGCGCCGACCTGCCAGAAGCACCGAGCCGTGCGCGACTCGAACATCTTCGAACTGGCTGAAAAGGGCGCGCCGCTGGCACATCACACCGGCACCAACCCTCACCGGTCCGAACTCGAAGTCCGGCTGCAGGGCGAGCATGTGACCATGGAAGGCCCCTACATCACCGCGCCGCACAAGACCGGCGATGTCTTCACCCATTCCTACAATGGCGGCGGCGGCTATGGCGACGTGCTGGAGCGCGATCCGATCAAGACGGCATCGGATGTCGAGAACGGCTATCTCACCCGCGAAGCCGCCGAAGGCATCTTCGGCATCATGCTGGATGAGGATGCGGATGGCTATCCTGTCGCTAACCTGGAGGCCACCAAGCGCCACCGCGCCGAGATGCGCGCGAAGCGGCTCGCCCAGGCAAGGCCGGTATCGGAGTGGATCGCGAAGGAGCGTGTCCGGGTCGAAAAGGCCGACTTCGCACCTGAGGTGAAGAAAATGTATGCCAGCGCGATCAAGCTGTCGCCGCGCTTCACCAAGGATTTCAGCGCGTTCTGGAACGTCGACGCCAGATCGATCTTCATGCCGGGAGCAAAGCCATGACCTCGTACAGCAAGGAAGTCATCGCCGATCTGGTCGCGGGCACGCTGCCCTGGCCGCAGACGCGCCGCGTCATGAGCGCCTACAAGGACGACGACCGCTTCTTCAAATATGTCGCCGTGCTGCAGGACCGCGTCGGCTGGAAGGATCCAATCCTGCTGCCGGTCTCCGATCACCTGTTCATCTGCCAGAGCGGCGACGAGCGGGTGACCCGGTGCGAGTGCGGCCACTCCTTTGGCGACTACCGCAAGAACTGGAAGCTGAAGGCCTCGATCATCGTGCGCAATACCGAAGAGTCACTGCGCGAGATCTATCCCAACAGCGATCTGCCGGATCCCGAATGGATGGAGATCCGCGAGTTCATCTGCCCGCAATGCGGCACTATGCACGAGGTGGAGGCTGCCGCACCTGGCTATCCCATCGTGCACGATTTCGAACCGGACCTCGAAGGATTCTACCGCGACTGGCTGGGCAGGCCGCTGGAGTCAATGAACAAGGGAAGCTGATGGCGAAAACAGGTCGCGTTGCAGACAAGGTAGCGCTCGTCACCGGGGCCGGTCTTGGCCTTGGGCGGGCGTCCGCGCTGCTTTTGGCGGCGGAAGGCGCGACGCTGGCCGTCAGCGACATCGATGAGGCGCTTGCCGCCGATACGGCGATGCGGATCGAGAAGGCGGGCGGCCAGGCACTGGCACTTCGCCACGATGTCTCGAAGCCGGAGGACTGGCCTTCCGTCATGGCCGCGATCGAGGGGCGGTTCGGGCGGCTCGACGTTCTGGTCAACAATGCCGGCATCGCGATTGCCAAAAACATCGAAGACACCACGCTTGCCGAATGGCGGCGGACCATGGCCATCAACCTCGACGGTGTCTTCCTCGGTTGCCAGGAAGGCATCAAGCTGATGAAGCGTTCTGGCGGCGGTTCGATCGTCAACCTGTCGTCCATCGACGGCATCATCGGCGAGGCCGAACTTGCCGCCTATTGCGCCTCCAAGGGTGGCGTGCGCACGCTGACCAAGGCGGTCGCCGTGCACTGTGCCGAAAAGCGCTACGGCATCCGCTGCAACTCCATCCACCCCGGCTACATCTGGACGCCGCAGACCGAAAACTATCTGCGCGATCTCGGCACGCTCGACCAGGAAAAGGCCAAGGCGCTGTCGCGCCACCCGATCGGCTTCCTCGGCGAGCCCGACGACATCGCCTACATGGTCCTCTACCTCGCTTCGGATGAATCGAAATTCGTCACCGGCTCCGAGATGGTCGTCGATGGAGGCTATCTTGCCGTGTGAATTCCCGCCCGGCCTTGCCGCCCGCACCAAACCTTGTGGAGATCTCGCCTGATGACAAACCTTTCCGGCCGCAGCGCGATCGTCACCGGCGGGTTCTCCGGAATGGGTTTTGCGATTGCCACCGCCTTGGCAAGGGCCGGCGCCAACATCGCCGTGGGCTCCTACATCGCGCCACCCGGCAACGACAGATCCGATGCCGCCTATTATCCCGGCGCCGATGAGACCGAGCGCGTGTGTTCGGCCCTGTCGGCTCATGGCATCAAAGTTTATGCTGCCCATCTGGATGTGCGTGACAGCGACGTGACCAACCTTTTCGCGGCCGAGGCCCAGGCCGCCATCGGTCCGGCCGACATTCTGGTCAACGCGGCCGGCACCACCGCGGAGCAACCGGTCTGCGGTCATTCCGACGCGCTGTGGGACAAGATCGTCGACACCAATCTGACTGGCGCCTTCCGAGCCACCCGCGCCGTGCTGCCGAGCATGATCGAACGTGGCTGGGGCCGCATCGTCAACATCGGCTCGACCGCCGCCACCGTCGGCTGGAAGGACAATCCGGCCTATTGCGCCTCCAAGGCCGGGTTGCTCGGCCTGACCCGTTGCGTGGCGCTGGAAGGCGCGGCGCATGGCGTCACCTGCGTCATGATCAGCCCTACCTGGGTCGAGACCGAACTGATGCGCCGCAACGTGGCGCAGGTCGTCGAGCGCGAAGGCAAGGGGCGCAGCGCCGAGGATGTCATGGACGAATTCAGGAAGAGCAATCCTCAGGGCCGCATGATGCAGCCGGAGGAGATCGCAGCACTTGCCGTCTTCCTCTGCTCGGATATCGCCAAGGGCATCACCATGGAAAACATTCAGATCACCGGCGGAGCATTATGGTAGCATCCGCGCGAGATGGCTGCGGGCCTTCATGGGAGGAGGTCGGCAAAAAGTAGGAATAAAAAAGTCCAACCGACAGGGGAACTGACATGACAAGAACAAATGCCTTGAAAGGCGCCGGCGTCGGGCTGGCGCTTCTGCTTGCTGTAACCGCTCAGGGACGAGCCGCCGACCTCGGCGCCAAGGACGAGCCGATCAAGCTCGCCATGCTCGAATGGACCGGATCGCATGTGTCTACGCACATCGCCGGGCAGTTGCTTCAAAAGCTCGGCTACAAGGTCGAATACGTCACCGCCGGCAACTTCCCGCAATTCTCCGGCCTTGCCGACGGCACGCTGAGTGCCTCGGTCGAAATCTGGCTGAACAATGTCGGCGACATCTATCCCAAAGTGCTGGCCGAAAAGAAGATCGAGGACATCGGCAAGCTGGATCTGAAGACGCAGGAGGGCTGGATCTATCCAAAGTTCATGGAGAAGGTCTGCCCCGGCCTGCCGGATTGGAACGCGCTGAACAAGCCGGAGTGCATCCAGGCGCTGTCGACACCCGAGACCGCGCCCAACGGCCGCTTCCTCGACTATCCGGCCGACTGGGGTTCGCGAGCCGCGACTATTCTGGCCGACAACAACATGCAGTACACCGCCGTGCCGGCCGGCTCGGAAGGCGCGCTGGTCGCCGAACTCGAGGCCTCGGAAGCCGCCAAGTCACCGCTGGTGATGATGTTCTGGGGGCCGCACTACGCGCTGGCCGAAAACGATGTCGGCTGGATCACCATGCCGCCCTGTAAAGACAAGACCAACGAACATTGCATCACGCCACCCGATGTCGACAAGATCGTCTGGTCCGGCTTCGGCGCCAAATGGCCTGCCGCCTATGCCTTCCTCAAGGCATTCAAGATGGATGCCACCGAGCAGCAGAAGATGATGCTGGCGGTCGACAAGCAGGGCAAGGACCTCGACGCCGTCGTCAAGGATTGGCTCGACAAGAACGAAGCGGTGTGGAAACCCTGGGTCGACGCGGCCAAGGGGTGATCTCGGCCCATGCCTTGCCCAGGCACTGACGAGAATTGCCGCTCGGTTCCCGGTGATCCGGGAACCGGACGCTTGCTTGGTGCGGGCGGCCGACGATGAGCAAGGCGGTCCGAGAGATAAAACTAGCCTGCCGCAACGTGTGGAAGGTCTATGGGCGGCGTCCCGCCTACTATTTCGATTCACGCGGCTACATCATCGAACCCGACGCGCTGGCCGAACGGCTGCGTGCCGAAGCGCATCTGCCCGCCGTGGTCGACGCTACTTTCGAGGTCGCCACCGGCGAGATCTTCGTCATCATGGGGCTGTCCGGCTCAGGCAAGTCGACGCTGGTGCGTTGCCTGTCGCGGCTGGTCGAGCCGAGCGCCGGCGAAATACTGCTCGACGGCCGCGACCTCTCCAAAGTCTCCGGCAAGGAACTGATCGAACTGCGCCGCCACGCAATGGGCATGGTGTTCCAGAATTTCGGCCTGCTGCCACACCTGACCATTCTGGGCAATGTGGCTTTCCCGCTGAAGATCCAGGGCAAGCCGGTGAAAGAGCGCGAAGCCCGCGCCCGCGAGATGATCGCGCTGGTCGGTCTCGAGGGCCGCGAGGCTTCGTTTCCGCACCAGCTTTCCGGTGGCCAGCAGCAGCGCGTCGGCATCGCCCGTTCGCTCGCCGTCGGCCCGGAGCTGTGGTTCCTGGACGAGCCGTTCTCTGCGCTCGATCCGCTCATCCGGCGGCAGATGCAGGATGAGTTCCTGCGCCTGCAGCGCATGCTGCAGAAAACCATCGTCTTCATCACCCACGACATGGCCGAAGCTTTCCGGCTGGCCGACCGGCTCGCCATCATGCGGGCCGGCAAGATCGTCCAGATCGGCCGCCCGGCCGACATCGTGCTCAGCCCGGCCGACGACTATGTCGCGCAGTTCACCGAGGACATGCCGCTGCTGCGCGTCATCAAGGCGGGCGACCTGGCGGCGCCGGCGAACGGAGCCGCTATGCCGCACGAGAGCATCGCTGCCGACACCAGTATCGAGGAGCTTATCCCACGCCTGGCGTCCGGGATCGGCGCCTTCACCGTCCCGGGCGAGGGCGCCAGTCCGCCACGGCTGCTCAGCGCCAGCGCGGTTCTTGCCGTGCTCGATCGCGAACAGGCAAGACGGACACGGCCATGACGGCGCCTGCCGCGACATTGCCATCCTCGCCGAGGGTCGTTGTGGAGCCGGCCCTTCTGCCCTGGTGTGGACTGACCGTTCTGGCCGTCCTTTGTCTCGTGCTGAAGGCCGATTTCCCCTGGCTGGTGACATTTCCGAAGGAATGGACGCTACCGTTCGCACCGGCCATCAATTTGGTCACCGATGCGGTCGTGACCGTCGTCCAGCCCGCATTCCGCGCCCTGTCCGCCGTGCTCGATGCACCCATGCGCGGCGCGCGCCTGGTGCTGGTATGGCTGCCGTGGCCGGCGGTGATGCTGGCGGTCGCGGCGCTTGCGCTGAAATCGAGCGGCATTCGGCTGGCAGTCTTCGCCGTTCTGGCGCTCGCCTACATCCTGCTTGCCGGCTACTGGCCGCAAAGCATGAGCACGCTGTCGCTGGTGCTGCTGGCCGTACCGATCTCCGTTGTGCTCGGCTTTTGGCTTGGCGTGCTGGGTCATAGCAGACCGCGCGCGCGGCCCGCACTGCTCGGCGCACTCGACCTGATGCAGACCGTGCCGGCCTTCGCCTATCTCATCCCGCTGCTTCTTCTGTTCGGCTTCGGCCCAGTGGTTGGGCTGATCGCCAGCGCCATCTATGCGACGCCGCCGATGGTGCGCAACACCATGCTCGGCCTCGACCGCGTGCCATCGGACATCAGCGAAGCAGGGGTGATGAGCGGCTGCACGCGCCGGCAGCAGTTCTGGCACGTCGAAGTGCCGACCGCGCTGCCGCAAATGCTCGTCGGCTTCAACCAGACGACGATGGCGGCGCTCTCGATGGTCATCGTCGCCGCCATCATCGGCGGTTTCGAGGACATTGGCTGGGAGGTGCTGTCATCGATGCGCAAGGCCGAGTTCGGCCAGAGCATTCTGTCCGGATTGGTCATCGCGCTGCTCGCCATCCTCGTCGATCGCCTGACCATCGGCTTCGCCCGGGAACGGCCGACCGGGCCGACCGCCGCCATGGCATGGATGACCGGCCGCAGGCTGGTAATTGCGCTGGTGCTCGCCGTGGTGCTGGCGGTTGCCATACGTGTCCTGTGGCCTGACGAGACCTTGCTGCCTGCCACCGGGTTGCGCATGCAGGTCGGTGGCGTCAATCAATGGCTGCTCGGCCTGGTCCGCGACTACGCCTGGTTCTTCGACGATATCCGCAACAGCGTCCTCTATTGTCTGCTGCTGCCGCTCAGGATCGGCATTTCGGGAGCCGCCACGCCTACGCTCTGGGGCTTTGCGCTGTCGCCGTCGATGGCGGCCGAATATTGCGCGCTGATCCTGGGCGTCGCCGCGCTATCGACCCGCGGCTTCGGGTGGCGGGCTGGCTTGGCCGCACTGGCGGCCGGCCTGGTCCTGTTCACCGGCTTCCTCGGTCTGCCCTGGCCGGTCTTTATCCTTGGCGTCGCCTTGCTTGCCGCACAGGTGGCGGGCATCCGGCTTGGCCTTTTCGCGCTCGCGGGCTTTGCTCTCATCCTGGTCAACGGGCTGTGGCCCCAGCTCATCCAGTCGCTCTACCTCTGTACGCTGGCGGTGCTGCTCTGCTTGGTCATAGGCGGTGCGCTTGGTGTCTGGGCCGCCTATAGCGACCGCGTCTCGCGCTTTCTGAAGCCGGTCTGCGACGCACTGCAGACCATGCCGCAATTCGTCTTCCTCATTCCGGCACTGATGTTCTTCAAGGTTGGCGAGTTCACGGCGCTGATCGCCATCATGCTCTACGCCATCGTGCCGCCGATCCGTTACGTCGAGCATGGCTTGCGGCATGTGCGTGTCGATGTCGTCGAGGCGGTCGAGCAGATGGGCGCGACGCCTACCCAAACATTGTTGCAGGCCAAGCTGCCGCTGGCGCTGCCGGTGGTGATGCTGGGGCTCAACCAGACCATCATGGCAGCCTTGTCGATGCTGGCGATCGCGGCCCTTGTCGGCACGCGCGATCTCGGGCAGGCGGTCTATGTCGCGCTCGGCAAGGCCGATGCCGGCATGGGCCTGATCGCCGGCCTGGCAATCGCGTTCCTGGCGATTCTGGCGGACCGCATGGTAGCGGGGTGGGTAGAGGGGCGTATCCTGGTCCCTGATCGAGGCGCCTAGATGTTTAGTCCTGGCAAATGGTGGAACGCATCGTGGATGAAACGCTCAGGGTTCCTTGCAGATGAGTCCGCGGCCAAAGTTGTGGGCCGCGACGAAGTCGGCAGGATGCCGACGCAGGTGTTCGTGGCCCGGCTGGGATCCAGGCATGACATGCAGACTGGAACCAGTGTGGAAGGCCTCAGGCTTGACCATTGCAACTTCTGCACCACCTTATTGAAATCTATGGACAATTTGTCTCTCGGCCATGGCAAAATGTCCAGCAGCGAAGCGAGGGCCGGCTTAAGCCATTGAACCACGTCCAGCACGGATCGAAGTCATCGTCAGCACAAGCCAAACGCAGGAGGTATGAATGACCAAGCACAAAGTCGGCTATCTCATCGGCAGCCTCGCGCGCGAATCCATCAACCGCAAGCTCGCGAAGGCGCTGGTGCAGCTTGCCCCGCCGCAACTCGATATGTCGGAGATCTCCTTTAAGGACTTGCCACTCTACAGCTACGACTACGATGCCGACTTTCCGGCCGTCGCTCGCGCCTTCAAGGATGCCATCGCCGCTGTCGACGCCGTCCTTTTCGTAACGCCGGAATACAACCGCTCCATCCCCGGCGGTCTGAAGAACGCCATCGACTGGGCTAGCCGTCCCTATGGCAAGAATTCCTTCGCCCGCAAGCCGTCCGCTGTCATTGGCACGTCGCCCGGCCCGATTGGCACCGCGGTCGCCCAGCAAGACCTGCGTAGCGTGCTGAGCTTCTGCAACTCGCCGCAGATGAACGCCCCTGAAGCCTATATCCAATTCACGCCTGGCCTGGTCACCGACGCCGGGGAGGTCACGGTTGCATCCACCCAGGAATTCCTGCGCAACTACATGGCCGAATTCGGCATGTTCATCGCCAGGGTGCTCCAGGTGCTGCCGAGAAACGCTTAAAGGAATTGCAGGAAGGTGCGCAGCGGTTTTTCAGATCTTGGTGGCATCCTCCAGCGTCTTCAGACCTGGCGCGAAGGGTTCGCATTCGTCGTGGCCGAAATAGGCATGGCGAACCCCCGTCGCCAGGATCATCGTATCGAAAAAGCTTGGCTCCTCGCCGCGTGTTTTCCTCGTCTCTTCAGCAAGCACGTCCTTCAAGGCGTCTGCCGCTCGAACTCGGCCTCCGCCCGCAGGCTGTCCAGGTCACGCCCCACGGTCGCCACGGCAAGCCGCTTGTCGTTGCGCCAATAGCTGACCATGCAGTCGCGCGCGGCAGGATCGCCATCTATGTCCAGCCGATCCCACTGTTCGGCATGACCCACATAGTTGATGGTCGTGTCGTAGTGCTGGCTCCAGAAGAACGGAACCGTGGCGAAGCGCTGCCGCTGCCCCAGAATATTGCGCGCTGCAACCGCGCCCTGGCGCTCCGCAACCACCCAGTGCTCGACGCGGATGCGGTCTCCCGTCCTCGGGTCTGGCCAGCGCGCGATATCGCCGGCCGCGTAGACTGCCGCGGCGCTTGTTTGAAGAAACCCGTCCACCAGCACCCCGCCGTCCATGGCGAGGCCGGCCTGCTTCGCCAAATTTACCTCGGGATGCACTCCGATCCCCACAATCACCAGATCGGCGCTCAAATCCACGCCTGTCGAAAGTCTGACGCCATCCTGGTGGATTTCGGCCACGGTGGTCCCGAGATGGAAGACAACCCCATGCGATTCGTGAAGTGTCTTGACCATGTCGCCAAGCGCCGCGCCGAGGAGGCGTTCCATGGGGCGTGAGCCGGGCGCGACGACATGGACCTCCAGTCCGCGCTTTCGCAATGACGCCGCTACTTCGAGGCCGATGAAGCCCGCGCCGACCACGACGCCGCGTCGTGCCGTGCCGCAACGCGCGATCAACGTGTCGCAGTCTGCCAGGGTGCGCAGCACTTTCACCTGCGGCAAGGTTGCGCCGGGAATAGTGAGCCGGACGGGTTCGGCGCCGGTGGCAAGCAGCAGTGCCCCATAGGTCACCTCGCTGCCATCAGAGAGCGCTATCGTTCTCCGCGCGGGATCGAGCTTGACGGCGCGTTGATCACATCTGACATCGATATGATGATCCGCGTAGAATTTCGGGGACCGCAAAGGAAGCCAGGCGGCCTTCGCCGTCCCGGCGAGATAGTCTTTCGACAAATTTGGCCGATCGTATGGTGGCGAACGATCGGTGCTCAGCATCGTGACGGGTCCCTGATAACCCTCGCGGCGCAACGTTTCGGCGGCGACGTTTCCGGCCGCGCCGCCGCCGATGATGACCACGGATTCAGGCAGCCCCGCGGCCGCCAGTTTGGGCGGTTGTGGCATCGGCAGCCCGTCGCCCACAAATGCATGACCGGCTCGGCGCGCCACATCCCAACATTTGAGATCGCTCAAAGCGGGTGATCGAAGAACCTGGCCGGTGCGAAGGCTGAAGCAGGCATGGTGCCAGGGGCAGCGGATCGTGTCACCGACCAGCAGCCCCTCGGCCAGCGGCCCGCCATAGTGGGTGCAGGTTGCGCCGACGGCGAACAGTTCTTCGCCTTGGCGCACGAGCAATGCGGGCTTGCCGTTCACGTGGCCGGACAACATGCCGCCCTGGGGAATATCCGCCAAAGCGACACCCTGGGTGAAATCGGGGCCGGCCGGCGACGATGAATGCTCAGTCATCCCTGTCTCCTTGCCCCTTTGGCGCTCCTGGAATGAGAAGGCCACCTGCCGCCGTCGGCGCGCAGGGCTGTGACGATAGGGAGTTCCCCGGCACAGCACATAGAATGACATGGACGAGCAATCTTCGTGCCAACGGCCACCCATACAAACTGCCAGAAAAGTCACCGAAGAGCTTGACACCATGGGAAGACCTCCGGGTTCACCATGCTCTCCGGCAGCCCGGCTCGCGGCAGCCCAATGCCTCGGCCGCCTCTAGACGTGCGTGGTTTACTTCCTGCCGCGCGGTTGAGCCGCTTCTTCAGCCGCGAGCACCACAACCGCCTCGGTTGTCAGAAGCCTGAAGGTGAAGGTCTCCTGGAGATAGAGTTCAACGGCCGTGCCGGAATGGTTGAGGTAGCCAATAGAGATGTCCTGGCCGATATCCAGCTCGAAATCGCCGCCACGCGTGGAAAGCACGAACCCACCCTCGATGGCCGGCGCCCAGATGACCCCTCCCTCGACCACACGCTCGATATGATGGAATACCGGGTAGCCCTCGTCGCTGCCACCGCTCGCGGCCGTGTACGCGGCGGCACCCAGCACGAGCGCGTAGGGACCATTGACGCCGGCCAGCCGCAACTGGCTGACCGCGTGTCCGACAGCTTCCGCATAGTTCATCACGTTGGACGGAAGCATCAGATGAGGATTGCTGCTGCCTTCGCGGATGCCCTGTATGCCAGCCGCCGCGTATCCATCGAAAACAGAGCGGTCCTCGGCGAAGGCGATCTTGCGCGCGGCTTCCTTCACGGGGGACCAATCCGAATCCGTCGCGCCGCACTCGACATCATCGATTGCCTGGCGCGTGAGTTCGAATGGAACGCGCAATTCGACCAGCGCCTTCACCTCGCGTTGTGCGGATTGGACCCCGTCACCGAAGGCGGGAAGCTGCTTGAGATGACCGGTGCCCACAGCCGAGAAGTCGACGCCCTTTGGGCCGACAACGTCGACAACACGCCGCGCCGCCAGATGGCGCTTCAGCGTACGGGCCGCCTCGTCTTCGATTTGCGCCCAGGCCGCGTCGGAGATGGGAGCCAGTTCTCGATGAAGATTGTTCATGTCTGCCTCATTTCTTCAGTGATCCAATGCCGAGTGAACCATCGTTGGGAAGCGCGTCCGGCCGAGGCGCCTCCGGCGCTTGCGGCAACTTCGCGTCGGTGTCGGCAACCGGTCGTGCCTCGGGGTCGACATCGTCGAGGAAGGTCGCCGTCGGCACGAAGAACAGCGTGCCGGTCACTGCGCGGCTGAAATCCAGCAGATGGTCGTAGGTGCCCGGCGGGTTGCCGATAAACATGTTCTCCAGCATCTTCTCGATGCGGTGGGGGGACCGCGCGTAGCCGATGAAATAGGTGCCGAACTCGCCCTTGCCCACTTCGCCGAATGGCATGTTGTCGCGCACGATCTGAAGTTGCTCTCCGTTTTCTTCAATCGACGTCAGGACATTGTGCGCATACGGCTTCTTCACCGTATCGAGCTGTTCGATGTCGGACAGCTTATGCCGGCCGATGATGTTTTCCTGTTCCTCGACCGGCACCTTGTTCCACCGCTCCACGTCGTGCAGGTATTTTTGCACGATCACGTAGCCGCCGCCGCCAAAGGCGGCGTCCTCATCGCCGACAAGGGTGGCCGCGTCCGCGGCCTGGCCGACCGGGTTCTCGGTTCCGTCGACAAAGCCGATCAGATCGCGGTCATCGAAGAACTTGAAGCCGTGCACCTCGTCTATGGTCGAGACCGCGCCGGCGAGCCGCGACATGACATGTGTCGCGAGTTCGAAGCAGAGGTCCATGCTCGCAGCGCGGATGTGAAAGAGGATGTCGCCAGGCGTCGAAACGGCGGTATGCACGCCGCGAATTTCGCGAAAGGGATGCAGGTCTTTCGGCCTCGGCGCCCCGAACAGCCGGTCCCAGGCATCGGACCCGAACCCCATGACGCACGACAGCTGTCCGTTGAGATTGCGGAAACCCACGCCGCGGAGCAGGCTGGAGAGATCGGCGCACAAGCCGCGAACCGTTTCCTCGGACGCCGATCCGGGATTGATCGTCACGACCAGGAATATCGCTGCCCGCGTAAGCCTGGCGGCGACCGATTGAGAGACGGGAGGTGGCAAGCTCGAGACCATGTTCTATCCGTTGATGATGGTTTGAAGCGCGATGCCGGCATTGGCCGTGGCGCTCAAGCCAGGTCAGCATATGCGGGACTCGCGACAACGAGCCCGTCTGTCGACCATAAGACATTTGCAGCGAGGTCCGCATGGGAAATCGGGGAGCACGGGGAAATCAGGAACACTGGCCAATCGCGCTGGGGACGGACTTCAAGAGCGGAGTTCTTCGGTCGCGGCATTCCCGGCGATAGGCAGCATCCTGATCCAAGGAACGCGTGCCGTTTGGCGACTGCCATTCCCGACCAGGTCAAGCGAAGCCGAGGCGTGAGCACCGCCGGAATTCCCTGTGCATATAGCGGTCCAAACATATAGTTTTGGTCCTGCTGAAATTAATCGCGGATAGCGCTGAACCAATGTCCAAGAAGTTTGCATTCCTTCTGGTCCGCGACTTCACATTGTCACCCCTGTCGCTTTTCATCGACACGCTGCGCCTGGCGGGTGATGAGGGCGATCGAAGCCGTCGCGTGGAATTTGACTGGCAGGTGATCGGAGAACGCGGTCTGCCGATCAGGGCCAGCTGCGGCGTCGAACTGCTGCCGACAAAAGAGATTGGACATCCCGAGGATTTCGACAATGTTGTTGTGGTTGGTGGCCTGCTCGACACCAACCGCGGCTTGAGTTCTGAAAAGGAGGCATTCCTTTTGCGGGCTGCCGAGAAAGGCGTGCCGCTCACCGCCCTTTGCACGGGCAGTTTCGTGCTCGCGCGCTACGGGTTGCTGGACGGTTATAATGCCGCGGTCAGCTGGTTTCACATCAAGGACTTCCGGGCGGAATTCCCCGACGTGAACGCCCATGCGGACAGTCTGTTTTCCGTCGACCGCAACCGCTCTACTTGCGCCGGAGGCACGGGTGCAGCCGACCTGGCCGGCTATTTCGTGTCGAAATTCATTGGTAACAAGGCAGCGGAAAAGGCCGCCAAGATTCTTGTCCTCGATCGAATCCGGAACATCCGTGACGTTCAACCGGTCGGGGATCTGTTTGCCGGAGCCTCCAGCCGTCCGGTGAAGCGAGCCTTGCTCTTGATGGAGAGCAATCTCCAGGAAAAGGTATCGGTTACCGAAATCTCGGCCAGATTGAACTGCTCCAGGCGCCAGCTGGAGCGTCTTTTCGGCATCGAGTTGGGCATCAGCCCAATGGCCGCCTATCTGGCGCTGCGGGTGCACTACGCGAAGTCGCTCCTCGAAGCCAGCGACTTGCAGATAGGGGAGATTGCGTTCAGGTGCGGCTTCGGCAATGCCGGGCATTTCAGCCGCGTCTTCCGCCGGCACACCGGCATCACGCCAACGAACCTCAGACACCCAGGCCGCATATCTCGCGAGGCCTGATACGGTGATAGTTCCGCGCTTGGCTGGGATTGAGGGGGGTGCCACAGCTCAAGCCGGGACCAATAACGAGCGGGAGTAGGCAAAAGTTTTAAGACTATGCCGGGAAATCCCGCTCAAGGATCTATCCAGCGGCAACCGGAAACCACATCCACGCCGCCTTCGGGCTCTCCTGTTGCCGACGTCGTCGGCACGCAATCATTCAGTGTCGGGATTTTCGAGCACTTCAAGCATGGTGGTCAACATGCTTCCGACTTCTTCCGATATTTCCTCGGGGCGAATTCCCGCCTTGATGGCGTCCGCCGTCGCTTGTTTGGCGAGTTTCGCCGCAAGCGCCGGATCGGACGTCGAATAGGGTGGAACATTTTCCTCCACCCAGTTCTGCAGGAATTCGATGCCGCGAGCGCTCATGACGAACTAATGTTCATCGAAGCGATTTCGTTCCGCGGAGGTATATTCAAGAAAACGTCAGACCCTTTTGATGAGGGCCTGACGGTTCCAAAGGTTCACGTCACGACGAACGAGGATGCCGTCAACGACAGATGCGGAGAAACAGCGGCAAACTGGATCTGATGCGCGCCGCCGGCCCCATCGCTGTCGAAGGAGAGGGCGCCGGTCGAACTGTTGTAGATAATGTGGTCGGTATGGGTATGCGCACCCCTGCCAGTGTGAAACGCATCAGCGGGAAGGGCGCCCACCTGAAGCCCGGCAAACACAGTGTGGTCGAGATGGATCTTGTCCTGCGCCACATTGAAGTCGGTGATCTTGTCGATGTTGCCTGTCTTGAGGGCGGAATTGAAGACGAAGACGTCCTTGCCTCCATTTCCTGTCAGCACATCTTGTCCGCCGCCGCCATTGATGACGTTGTTGCCGGCATTGCCCTGTATGGTCTGCGAGAACTCGTTTCCCTTGAGGTTGATGGCAGTGGTGCCGGCCCGGCTCGTGGTGGCAAGCTGCTCGATTTCCGAGCCGGCTGACAGTGCATAGCTCACTGATGCCAGCACGGTATCGTGGCCTGCGCCCTTCAGTTCAACCACCTTATCGCCAGGGTTGTTGACATAATAGGTGTCGTTGTAGCCGCCACCGATCATTGTGTCGGCGCCGGTGGTGCCGTGAAGTACATCCGCGCGGCCAGTGCCGTAGAAAACGTGATCGCTGGTCGAAGGCGCGGTGCTGGTCGGAGGTGTGGTGCTGGTCGGCGGGGTGGTGCTGGTCGAAGGTGGGGTGATGGACGAAGTCGTATCGCTGGTCGAGGGCACAGTGGTGCCGGACGAAGTCGCGTTGCTGGTCGGAGGCACGCTTGCGGTGCCGTGGTTATATTGAAGGAAGAGGGCTTGCAGCGCCGGCGAGTTTCCAAGCGCCGTGTCGCCCTGCTGGGAACCCCATGCATAGGCATAGTCGAAGGCGGGCGACGGAACCAGCTTGGACCAGTGGTCCAGCATGGTCTGTTCCTGGGCAGCAGTGGGAAGGACATATTGGCCGCCCGTATCGGTCGTGTAGCTGCCGCCGCCGAACGTCTGATAAACCGGAACGACCTGGTTGAGCGGGACCCCCGAAGCGACAGCCGCGGCCACGGTCCTGTCGATCATGTTGTAGTCGACCGCACTTGTCCCGGTGCGCACCGGATAGGGGTCCAGCCCGTAATAGTCGATATGTGTGTTGGCGGGATTATAAGTGTTTGAAAAATCGGGATTTGCGGAAGACCCCATGTTCATCATGGTGATGAAGGTTTTGGCGCCCGGCACGTTGGTGTGGATCCAGTCGGATTCCGCCTTCAGATTCGCGGCGGTGGCATAGGTTCCCCATTTGCCGGTGGGGTCCGGCTCATCGACAAGGAAGAATCCAAACGCTTTCGGATTGCCGATAAAGGGCGTGACTTTCTGGATAAAGGACGAGGTTGTCCCATTGGCTTCATCGAGCCAGACCAGACCTTTCGTGCCAGCCGGCAGGGCGTTGAGTTCGTCCACGGATGAAACGTCGACAAGATTGAATCCGGCGTTTGCAACCTCGGAGGCGGATCCACCCGAGGCGTAATGGAGGGTTGTCATGAAAATATCCTTCGTCTGATTCGGTAGGTGCCCCACGCCTGCCTATTGGAAAGGGTATATTAGAACCAAATCAAATACCGGCGCCCTTTGATAGAATCATTGATCACGGCGAGAAAAGGTCCACGCAATGGGATGTCGGCTCTGGTTCCGGGCTTGTTGATTGTTCAGGGATATTTCCGGCACGGCAAGGCAGGACTGGACTGTCCCTGCCTCGGTGGCACTGCTGGATTTTGTTGTGGACTGCAGAAAGCGCAGGATCGCGCTGGTTCATTCCAGCCGCTTCGGAGCGTGCGGATGGCGGTCGTCCACGCGCTATGCGCCGCTCACCAGAAAGGCTCTTTCTATCAAAGGACGGTTGTGGCTCAGATACGGTTCAATGAGCATATCGAGGTGTCCGCCGAGGATCGGGACTATGCTCAGATCGGCAAAAAAGGCGCTCCAGCCAAGATCCGTCGGAACCCCTGTACGCCTGCATCGAAACAGGGTGGCGGTAATCGGCAACGCGGTCTTCGGTTGTGCGAGCCATTGGCCAAATGCGCGCATCCGCAGGATTTCCTCAAGCTCAAGGCGCAAAATGAACCGCACTCTGGCGAAGGCCCTCCATTTCAGCCAGTCGATGCCCCTGGCGAGCAGGGCTTCAGCGCCAAATCTGGCAAATGCTTTTGCGAGAGCCCGTAACATCATGCGATCCGCCGTCACTCTATGGGAACGGATGCGCTGGACGGTGCGTGCAAGAGTTTCACGGTAGTCGTGCTGCCCAGGCCCGATATTGGTGTCGAGGATTCCCAGGAACGTGACCGATCGACCCGCTGCAATAAGTTTGGCGGCAACCTCGAACGCGACGCCGCCGCCAAGCGAATAACCGATCAGCTTCACGTCGCCATCAGGCTGGACCTGGCTGATCTGGTCGACAACCGCGTCCACCATCCGCGGTATGGTGCCATGTCCCTTCAGTAGATCGTTCAGGTCCCCATAGCGAATGGCGACAACCCTGGCGACATCGCTCATCTCGACACCGAAAGCCGCCAGGCTTGGCCCGTAGCCGATCGATCCCGGCACAATAAACAAAAGCGGCCTCGGGTCGGACGCCTCGACAAGCAAGTCGCTTGTGTCTTGCTCTGCGGACGCTGCCCTGACGACGTCGGTAAAACTCATTCCGACGGTGAATGCGTCCAAGTTGAGTTCCCGTCCCAGAGCGGTCTCAAGTTCCATGACGAATTGCAGCAGCTTCAGTGAATCGCCGCCCGCGTCGTCCCAGCGGCTGCCAGCCGCCTTCTTGCCGGGAAGTATCCTCTCCCATACGGCCGCTGCCACGCCTTCGATATCGAGCGGGTCCACCGCCTGCCGGGCGTCTGGCGGGCTCTGGGCGTCTTGCGCGTTCAGTGCGCGATCCAGTTCCCGCAACTTGACACTGTCGACCTTGCCGCCCTTGAGCTGCGGTATCTCGGCAATACTGTGCAGTCGCGTTGGATGAACTGCCGGCGGTAGGGCTGTCCTGATCAAGTCTCGCAATTCGGGTATGATTTCGCTTGCGCCAGTTTTCACGGGAACGACAAAGGCCACCAGTTCGTTCGCGTCCGTCACCACCGCGACGGCATCACTCACTTGGGGCGCCCGGCGCAGGACGAGTTCCAGTTCGGCAGGCTCGACCCGCCTTCCGTTGATCTTTATCTGGCGTCCCTTTCGTCCGACGATCCACATCATTCCGGTGCCGTCGACCTTGACCAGATCGCCGGTTGCGAAGATCCGAAGCCAGGGATTGGCGGAGCTTGCACGAAGAGGAACATGTCCCCCGTCCGCCCAATAGCCGAGCGTGGTGTAGTTGCCCCTGATCACCAACTCCCCTTCATCGCCGGGGGCGACCTCGTACCCATTCTCATCCACGACGGTGTATTCGATGCCGGGAAGGACGAAGCCGACCGGGACCGTCGCGCCTCGCTCCGGATAATCCCTCGGCAGGAACCACTGCGTGCCGGTCGTTTCCGTGGACGAATAGCTGATCTGGATAAGGCAGGACTCCGGGACATTGTCGCGAAGCCGGTCGATGTCGGACCACAACACTTTTTCTCCGCCGACCCGCACGACCCGCAGTGACGAGAATACGTCGGGCGCTGAATCGGTCATCAACACACGCAGCAGCGCCGGCACGAGATAGGCGATCGTCACCCGCCATTTTTGGAAATTGTCGCGCGCAGCGCGGATGCCGGCACTCTCAATGTCCAAAAGGTACAATGTGGCGCCGCACAGCATCGGGGTCATCATCTCGCGGCAGCCCGCGATCGTCGCCGGGCCGGTCAACGGCATGAACGCATCGTCGGGGCCGATGTGGCAAGCATCGACATATTGCTGCACCCGTTGGAGGATTGCCCGCTGGCTGTTCACGACGCCTTTCGGGGCTCCGGTGCTGCCTGACGTGTACAGGACGATCGCCGGCGAATCGACCGACACGTCGGGCGGCAGCGCCGGTAAGCTGCCGTCCGGCGTTGCGGCCATGCAGCTTCCCGCATCGATCCATTTCAGGGACGAGGCATCAGGCCAGCCTGCCGGCTTGCCCGGCCCTGGCCTGACAATTGCGGCTAGCCCCGCGCTGGAGGCAATTGCCGCGAGGCGCTGAAATGGATCTCGGGGGTTTAGCGGCACGGCGGGCCTGCCCGCACGCATGGCGGCAAGCATGGCCACCGGGTACCAAAGAGTATTCCCGATCAGAAGCCCGACCGCCTTACCCATTGGAACTGAACCGGCAATCGCACCTGCCAAGTTTTGGACCGCGTTCAACAGCTCCAGGAAGCTGAGGGATGTCGAGCCGTCGCTGATCGCGATCTTGTCCGGATATTTCCCGACAATTTTCTCGATGTGCCAGAACGCCGATTTTTCGGAGAAGTCATCGCACATCCTTTGGAAGACAGGGCTTGCCGGTCCGTCCATGTCCAGAGGACGGGTGGATGCCTGTTTCCATGTGAAACCGTCTTGAGGACCATTGTCGCGCGTTGTCGCGACATCCCGCTCTTTCGCCAGTCCCAGCACGGACTGCAAGGCGCGCAAAGGCAGGCCTTCTGAAGAACGCGTGCGATCAAACGCTTCCAACGCGACCCCCTTTTTTGCTGACCCGCTTTGCAGTGTCGTACGCGACCATCTTGGCCGTGGCATCGTTAGAACGAATGATTCCGACCGAACTCGCCGATCCGACATGAAAGGGGTCAGGTGCATCGCAGCATCATTGAAGCCCTGCTTCATTCAAACAGACGAGGACAGCGGGAAGGCCTGCTCCTAGCGTGGATTTGGGTGTCGTGCGCACAGGGGCAATGAAGCCGAACCATGAGAGCAGATCCTAGAGCCAGCCATTTTGCGCGACCGGGATACCGCCGGCATTCTGGAGGGGCAGGATGAACCCCCACCTGGTCTGTGTTGGAGGCGAGGATCATCGTCTTAGAATTCCGTTCCTGCTGGCGCTGCGCGAAAGGGGCTTGCGGGTCACTGCCGTATCGAGCGATATGGGCAACGCCTTCTCTCTTCATGGCATTACGCATCGTCGACTGGGATTTGACCGCTTTACCAGCGGCGGCGGGGAATGGGGCGCTCTCGGCGCTGTCCGCGAATTGATGGCGGAACTGCGTCCGGACATCGTTCAAAGTTTCGACACCAAACCCAATCTTCTGACCCCTTTGGCCGTGCGCGGGCAGGTGCCGGTTGTCCGCACCATCAATGGCCTTGGTTGGACATTCTCGTCCCTCGAACCACGGGCTCTGGCCTTGCGTCCGATCTTTTGCGGCCTTCAAGGACTGGCATCCTTATGGACAGCCATGACCGTCTTCCAGAATCGTGACGATCAGGTCTTCTTCGAACGCTATCGGCTGCTTGGTCACGACAAAGCGCGGCTGATCCGCAGTTCTGGCATCGACCCGAAGGCATTCTCGACAGCAAGGTATCGTGGCCCTTCGGCCACGACGATGCGCGAGAGCCTTGGGCTTCAGTCGGCTGAAATCATAATCTTTGTCGGCCGCCTGACCCGCCAGAAGGGAATTCCGACCCTCCTCAAGGCGGTTCCCCGTGTCCTTTCCGAAAGACCCAATGCGCGTTTCGTCCTTGTCGGTCCGCAGGACTCCGAGGGACCGTTCGCGGTCAACAGGGCCGATATCGATCGACACGCGCCTCACGTCATTGCCTTGGGATCGCGACAGGATGTTCCGGCCCTCCTTGGCATGGCCGACCTGTTCGCGTTTCCGACGCAATATCGCGAGGGTATTCCGCGTGTCCTGCTGGAGGCCGGATTGTCCGGATTGCCGATCGTCGCCTCGCGGATGCCCGGCTGCAATGACGTGGTTGAAGATGGCTGGAACGGCTATCTCGTCGCGCCACGCGATGTGGATGGCTTCGCATCCAGGATAATCGAGATCCTGTCCGATCGCGCCCGTGGAAAAATCATGGGCGGCCGTTCCGTCGGACTCATCCGGGAGCGCTTTTCGCTGTCGTGGGTCGTCGATCAGTATTGCGAGCTGTACAAGACCGTCCTCGGGGCAAAGTACCGGGGCAGCCTTGCTCGATCGGCCCCCGCGATCCTGATGGAAGAGGGCGCGCGGAGCCCCCGACTGGGGGAGGCGCGGCAATGATCCGTGATGTGCTCCTGGCCTGCGGCATCGCAATGTCCTATGCGGTCCAACTCAGCATCCCAGGCCTGCCGTTCGGCTACAGCGAACTGTTCCTCGCGCTTTGGATATTGCTCTCGATCGTGCGGGTTCTCGCGGGCGGCCGATTGGAGTTCACGCCGGCCCTGGCCCAGCTTGCACGTTTCTGGCTGATCCTGACGCTTGCCCTGGGTGTTGGAGCCTTCGTCGGCTATCTGACGACTGTCCTGTTCATCGCTCCGTTGATGCATGACACGATGGCGTATGTGCTGTTGGTCTTCATCACCTGCCTGGCCGCGGCGGAGCCCGACGCCGGTCGCCGTCTACGCAACATTGGCTGGTGGATCATTGCTGTCGCGAATGCATGCTTTGTTGTTCAACTGGGGCTTGGGTGGGGCTGGATCCATCAATCTGGCGTCAATCCCTGGTATTGGGACCGCTTCAGCGGTTGGTCCGACAATCCGAACCAGCTTGCGCTCTATTGCGCTCTCCTGGGTCCGCTAGCCTTGCATCTTGCCGTAACCACCCGCAATCCGTGGGGGAGGTGCCTTGGGCTAACCGGCCTGGTCCTCACCTTCTACGTCGGAAGGCTGACAAAGAGCGATACCTATCTCTATACGACAATCCTGGCTTGCCTGATCCTTCTCGGGCTGCGGATTCGGGCTTGGCTTGCAACTGATGGCGGCAAGGTCAGCCTTTCACGGCAACTTGCCCTCCTGTTCACGATTGCGTTCGTTCCGTTGGCGATCTCCATCGCGCCTTACGCCCTCAGCGACGCCGCCAGCGCCGAAAACTTCGCCAAGAGCCTTACCAAGGACAAGGGCGGGCAAGCGACCGCGGAAACCGCCGAGCTTCGCCTCTACCTTTGGGACGAGGCATTGGACAAGGGAGCAAGATCTGGGTCGCTCGGCCTCGGCCCCGGGCCTCACCTTGAACGTCCCCCCATCACCAATCAGCAGTTTCTGCCTCGGCCTTTCGAGGCCCATAGCACGATCCTCGATCTCTATACCCAAGGTGGCTTGATTTCAGTCATGGCGCTTTTGTGGATCCTCGGCTCTGCCGCCTTGTCCGCCTGGCGTGCGAGATTGGATGCCCTCGTGGCGCTCATGGCGTCGATCGTTGTGTTCAGTGCCCCGCACCTGATTATCCGCCATCCGATCGTGTGGTTCTCTGTGACGCTCTGCCTTGTCGCCGGGACGCCTCAGACGATCCCCGCCATCGTTCGCCATAGGAGATATTAGGATGTGCGGGATCGCTGGAATTCTCTTGGCGCCCGATGCGGCCGATACGAACGCGCTGCGGGCGATCGGGCCGATGACGACGGCCCTTCGTCATCGTGGACCTGATGGCGAGGCATTTTGGATGAGCCGTGAAGCCGGGGTCGCCTTCGGCCACCGGCGTCTGGCCATCGTCGACTTGTCGGAGGCGGGCCGGCAGCCGATGCATTCCGCGAGCGGCCGGTATGTCATCACCTTCAATGGCGAGATATACAATTTTCGCGATCTGCGCCGCGAGTTGGAAGGGGAGGGCCACCATTTCCGTGGCACCAGCGACACCGAAATCATGCTGTGCGCGATCGAGAGCTGGGGTCTCGACGCCGCGCTCGCGCGCTTTGCCGGCATGTTCGCTTTCGCGCTGTGGGACCTGAAGAACCGTATCCTTCACCTCGCCCGCGACCGAATGGGCAAGAAGCCGCTCTACGCCGCCTCGACACGCGAGGCGCTCGTCTTTGCCTCGGAACTGAAGGCGATCACCTGTTTCCCGGGGTTCGCCCCGGAACTCGATGTCGACGCCGCGGCGACAATGCTTTCGAAAGGATGGGTGCCGGATGACAGTTGCATCTGGCAGGGCGTGTTCAAGCTGCCACCCGGTTCCGTCCTTTCCGTGACGGCGGCGGATTTCGCCAATGCCCGCGGTGCAGGCTCGCTTGCGCGTCGCATTCGACGCTGGTGGTCGCTGGCCGATGTCGCCAGCACGGCGCTGCGGGAACCGCTCACCGGCAGTGACGAGGAACTTACGACCGAGCTCGATCGTCTGCTTCGCCTTGCCATCGGCGAACGAATGGTTGCCGACGTGCCGCTTGGCGCCTTTCTGTCGGGCGGTATCGACAGCTCGACGGTCGTCGCCCTGATGCAGGCACAGTCGCGGAAGCCCGTCCGCACTTTCACCATCGCGTTCGGTGAGAGCGGGTTCGACGAAGCCCCTCATGCGGCCGCGGTTGCACGACATCTGGGCACCGACCACACTGAACTTCACCTTTCACCGGCCGCCGCGCGTGAGGTCATTCCGGAACTGCCACGGATCTGGGACGAGCCGTTCGCCGATGAGTCACAGATACCGACACTGCTGGTGTCGCGCCTCGCCCGGCAACACGTGACCGTAGCGCTGTCGGGCGACGGTGGTGACGAGTGCTTTGCGGGCTATTCCCGGCACTTCCTGGCGGCCCGCCTCAGAAGACAGCATGAGCTTCCATCCCCACTTCGCCGGATGTTGGCGGCTGGGGCCGGATTGCTGGCCCAGGCCTCCCGGAAAGATATCTTCGGCAGGCTGCCGCTTTCGGCGAACGCGCGGCACGGATTGCGCAGTGACCGCCTGAACCGCCTCGCCCGCCTGCTCGCGGCTGCAAATGAGGACGAACTGCTTCAGCGGCTGACCGAGTCCTCGGTCAACAACCTTGTTCATCACAGGTCGCCGGCAATCAAGCCTCGTGCAGCAGAGCTCGACGACCTGCTGTCCCGTCTGCTGTTCGATGATATGACCGGCTATCTGCCCGGCGACATCCTGGTGAAGCTCGATCGCGCCACCATGGCCAACAGCCTCGAGGGGCGGTGCCCGATCCTGGACCATCGCGTCGTCGAATACGCCTGGCGACTGCCGACCAATGCCAAGGTTCGGAATGGCAGGGGTAAATGGATACTTCGCCAGCTCCTTGATCGTTATGTCCCGCGGCGGCTGTTCGATCGGCCCAAGCAAGGTTTCGACGTTCCGGTCGGGGCTTGGCTGAAAGGGCCCCTGCGCGCCTGGGCAACGGATATCATCGCCACAATACGCCTCTCGGAAGACGGGGTTCTCGACTTTGCAAAGGTCGACGCCTGTTGGCGCGATCACCTGCAGGGAAAACAAGATCATTCCCGCGATTTGTGGCCTCTGCTCATGTTCCAGGCGTGGCGCAACGAAGCCACGCAGCCACCGGCGCCGGCAACGCGCCTCTCTCATCATATCGAACTGACAGGGGGTTGAGATGGAAGGTTCCGTAGCTGGCCGCGCCAAACGTCCGCGCACCACGCAAATGGCCGTCGCTGCGCTCGAAACAAATCCGCGGATGAGGCAACCGCTAAGCGAGCCCCTGGAGCCGTCGTCTCCTTTCCGTCAGCTTGTCGTCACCTTGGCGACGAGAAAATGGTTCTTGCTTGCCATCGCCGTTCTGGGTGGCGTCCTTGCTGGTCTCGCCGGTCTTGCTCGTCCGGTTCTGTATGAGGCGACGACGCAGGTAATCGTCGACGCTCCAACTGGCGGTGCTTCCTCGGGCAGCGCAGGGTCCGTTCAGGATTTGCTGGATTCGAGCATCGATGACCATCTGACGATGCTCTCCTCGCAAGCCCATTTGCGTCGAGTTCTGGCGTCGCTGCGCAAAGCGGAGGCAGCCAACGCTGCCGGAGAAAGTGGCTCCAGCCTCGTTCCCGCCGATCAGCACACCGCAGGCTCGTTCCTGGGCGATCTCCTGAACCGGGTGTGGCCGCAGGGCAAGCCGGCGGCGGGAAGTCCGGAAGCGGCGGACGCGGCCGAACTGAAGGCGCTTCGGAACGGAATGAGGGTCGGACAAGAGCTGCGGTCGCGGGTCATCTCCATCGGCTTTACCGATTCCAGTCCGGCCCGTGCTGCGCTTGTCGCGAACACATTCGCTCAGGTCTATATTGACGACCTCATACAGAAACGACGTGCATTGGACCAGGTCGAACTGCAATCGCTGGTCGCCGGCCTGCCGCAAGTGCAAAGCGATCTGGTCGACGCAACCAACCGTCTGGAGACGTATCGGCTGACCCACGGCGCCGTCGATCAAAGTGCGGCCAACAATGCGGCCAATGAGAGAGCGGAACTCAGCCGACAGATTTCCCTGTCGAAAGCCGATCTCTCCGCCTCGGAAGCGCATCTTGAACGTATCGAGGATCTGCGGAAGGCGGGCGCGCCCGTTTCGGCAGTCGCTGAAGAAATCGGATCGCCGGTGCTGGCCGACCTGATGGCTCGCCAGCTGGGCGCTGGTGCGGACGAGGGTCAGGGGAATGCGATCAACCGTGAGATGGAACAGGACATCGCGCGCATCGCAGCCGAGGCAAAAGTCTACCGCGCCCAGGTTGCGGCGCTGGAAGAACACGAAAGAGTGCTCGACGCGGCGGTGTCCGACACTGCGAGCCAGCTTTCCGGCTTGCGTGCACTTGAGCCTCAGGTGACCATCGTAACGCAGCGATACAACGAGCTTCTTGGCCGGCGACAGGAGTTGATGCAGCACATCGCCGCTCCATCACCCGGAGTAGCGATCCTTTCGATGGCATGGCCGCCGTCAACTCCGAAGACGCTGCCGGCAGTTTTCCTGGTCCCGCCCGGCATGATCGTGTTCGGGCTGATGGGGGCGATTTTCGTCATGGTCCGCAACGCCTTCAATCAGACCTTGCGCAGTGAAGCCGAGGCCGAAGCCGAGCTTGGGATTCCATGCGTGGGGCTGCTTCCCAAGGTTTCGGGACTTCACGCGAAACAGTTGCGGGATCTGGTTCTGAGCCAGCTGACCTCACCGTTCAGCCGTGCCGTGACGTCCGTTCTTGTCACCGCTGCGCCAACTCAGGGGCGGGGGCATCCGCCACACATCATCCTCGTAACGTCCAGCGTCCGGGACGACGGCAAGACCGAGTTGGCATGGAGTTTGGCGCTTGCGGCAACACGGCTGGGAGGAAGGGTGCTTTTCCTCGACCTTGACCGCAAGGACGTGCGGCTTACGAACGAGTTTCGGGGCGAATTCAGCACTGTCAAGGCTCGCAACTCCTTTGGGGACTATGTAAGTGACCGCTGTGTTCTGCAGGACGCAGTCACGAGAATGCCAGAAATCGGTATCGATTTCATGGCTGCTCCAGCACCCTCGGATGACCTGCTGACGCTTCTGTCGACCGTGGACAGGTCCCAGTTTACCGATGAGTTGCTCTCGGTTTACGACATCATCATCATGAACGGACCCTTGGGTCTCGGAGGGCCTGAAACCAGGCTCCTGAAGCGCTGGGCGGATGCGGTGCTTTTTGCCGTTCGCTGGGCCAGGACGCGGCGCAGCATTGCCCGCGGTGTTCTGGAATCACTGCGAGCCGGTGGGTCCGTCAGCGTTCCAGTGGGAAGTGTGCTCACGCAGGTGAATCTCAAGAAGCATGCTGGCTACAGTCTCGGAAACAGCGCCGACCTCCTGCTGACGAGGGTTTGATGAAGGCCGTCGTCTCTACCCTCGAAGGAATATTACCGGGAACCAAGTGCGTTCCCATGATGGGATATGATCCGGAATGATCATCGAATTTTTCGGATCCCCAGGATCCGGCAAAACAACGTTTGCGCACGCGCTCGCAGAGCAGTTGCGTGGGAAAGGCTATCACGCCAAGGTCGCTCTCAGCTACAAACCCGGCACCAGGGCGGGAAGCTTCGACCTCGGGATTTTCTTGTTTGTCTCAAGAATCGTATCGGCAATCTTTTCGACCGCACGAATATTGATTTCTTCCAAGGGAAGGCCGAACGATCTCTCCATTTCATTGTCGTTGGTACGGCTGATACCGCCAAAAAGGCGAATATGGCGCGCTCGAATCTGGCAATATATCTTGCACCTTTCACGTCGCTGGAGCCGTGCGAAGCAATCGTCCGAAATAATAATATTCGATCAAGGATACGTTCAAGCGATTGGATCGCTGGCGGCATTCAACGGGAGCGCTGATCATGCCACGCTCGCAAAGGCGCTCAGCCTCGCGCCGCCGGCCGACCTCACCGTCAGGCTGGTGGTGCCATCTGCGGTCGTGGAGAATCGCTTGCGGCGACGGATGGAGCGGGAGCCGCCGGCGGAGCGAATTTTCGAAGCTGACATGAACGTGAATATGCGTTCTCTTGGTGTGTTTGAATCTATAAATGATCTTCTCGCGATTTCCGGGCGAAAAGTCATTTCCGTGGAAAACGCCGACGGTCGATCAAAATTCAACAGCATTTGTAAGGTCGAGAAACAAATCATTTCCGCACTTTCGCGGACAGATAAGGAAGTCGCGGCTGGAGGCCAAAGACAACGCTCTCTCGATAGCAGTGCCACCGCAGGTCTCGATAATCACTTTTATGCAAAGTCTCCCACGGACGTTCCTCCTGCAATCGCCGCGCCTTTGCGGAACAAGGATGTGGGCTCCCGGCTCGCTCGGGCGAGCGTCTTCGCTCTCTTGATCTATATCGGAGGTGCCGGACTGACCAGCCTTGCACAGCTGGCCATTGCACGCCTCATCGGGCCTCGCAACTACGGGATCTATTCCTACGTTCTGGCATGGACGTCCGTGCTCGCTTACCTGGCAACGCTCGGTTTCAACGTATCCTTGTTGCGTTTTGTACCTGCCTATAGAGCCAATGGCAGGCTTGATCTGGCGCGAGGGGTGATAAAATTCGCGGTGCAAAGATCGCTATTGGCGGCGTCGCTATTCGGGATAACGGGCGCTGCCTTGGTTCTCCTTTTTTCGGACCATACGCAAAACGGACTTGAGACAAGCATTATGCTTGGCATGGCGGCGGTACCCTTGATTACCGCTTATGCTATCGGCGCTACGCTTGTACGTGCTTTTGGCGGCGTCGTCTCGGCGCTATTGCCGGAGCGCATCGTGCGAGACGGGCTCCTGCTGGTGTTGGTGGCGATGATGGCAAAGTTAGGATTGCGGGCCGTTCACGCGCCGGAGGTGATGCTGGCGGTGCTGATAAGCTCCGCGGCCACGGTTGGGCTGGTGTTCATCACGGCGGCGAAGTTTGAACCGCCCGGGCTGCGGCAGGCCCGGCCCAGTTACGAAGCGAGGGAATGGTGGCTTGCCGTGCCTCCGCTCATGCTCATCACCGGTCTCGATGTGTTTGTCAGCCGGGCCGGCGTGCTGGTGTTGGGGTGGACCAACCATATCCGCGAAGCGGGTATATTCGCGCTGGCGTTGAACGTCGCGATGCTTGTGGGGCTCTCTCGCATCGCCGTCGCTACCATGTTTTCACCAACAGCGGCCGATCTGCATGCCAGGGGAGACCGCAAAGGCCTGCAGCAGCTGTTCGCGCGGGCCACCTTGCTTTCTGCTGGCGGTGCCATCGCAGTCGCCATCCCGATGATGGTGATTGTCGAACCGTTCCTGAGCTATTTCGGTGAGGGCTACACCGCGGGAACGCCAATCGCTCGGGTTCTCATCTTGGGATATATCTTTGTCGCGCTGTGCGGGCCCCAGCAGAATCTTTTGGCAATGACCGGAAACGAATGGGCCGCCGCAACGACCATGATTGCCGGTGCGGTGGCCAACATCATAGCCTGTGCCTTGGGCGTCGCGATATACGGCCCGATTGGCGCCGCCGTGGGTGTCGCGCTTGCGCTGGGCATCTGGAGCGTTGCCATGGCTATCTATATCGGCAAGCGACTGAAGATCCTGCCTGGCTTGGTGTTTGTCCTGCTCTCGATCAGGCCAGGTGCGATCGGCGGCCAGCAATGGAATTGGTTCTTGAGGGTTGGCAAATGACAGCTGTCGATCCGCGGTGAACGTTTGCCGTTCTCGGCTGGCAGCCCTTTCTGCGAAAATTCCGGTATCATTCGACAAAACGGTGTAAGCCGTCCTCGTGGGCTGTCGCCGATGCGAAGCCGACAGCCCGGCGAAGATCGCTCGCATCGGCGCGGGTCTCCAGTGCATCGCCTGGAGGTAAGGAAACGTCGATGCGAAGGTCGCGGCGGCCAAGGGCCGTCTCGATGATGGCGATCAGGCGTTGATTTCTTCGGGCCGGTCATCGCCGATCTTGCAGATCCGGTGTGGTGCCGAACTCGTGGCGGGATCGACCATGCGACTGTCCCAATCCGGATCCGGATGCGGCGGCATGGCAAGCACGCGGCCCCCTTCGACGATGTCGTCGATATAGGTGAAATCCCGCCACACGTGGCTGTCAGTCCTACGATCTGTGCAACGCAGCCGCGCGGCTGCGTTGCAACGCCGATCTCCGATCGCGTGAACGCGGTGACACCCCGGCGCCTATCTCATGGCAGGACCGAAATGCGCCCCAGAAGCGCCACCAACTCCGCCTGGCGCCTTGTCTCGGTCTTGGCGAACAGCGAGGCGAGCTGGGAGCGGATCGTCGTGCGGCTAAGGTGCCAACTGCGGGCGATCTCCAAAGGCGCGTCGCCATGAGCTAGGCGCAACGCCAGCTGCGTTTCCGCGCTGGTCAAGCCGAACATTCTTTGCAATGTCTGAGGGTTCGCCGCCGACGTGTTCTCCCGATCCAGCAATGCGACGATGCTTGTCCCGTCAGGAGCGATGACGCCCGTCTCGTTCAGGATCACCGGCTTGTCGCCTCTGCTGCGGATCACCACCCATGACAGTGAGCCTGGCTGGAAATGCACCGGAACATTCGCGACCAGCCGCCTTAGCCCGGCAGAAAGCTCGCAGGCCGTATCGGCCGCTTCGCCCTGGCGTTCAAGCGTGTCTTGAGCGGCCGTGTTCCATTCGATTACTTTCTTGTCGCGGTCCAGCACGAGATAGCCGCAGCCGATGCGGTCAAGCATGCCGGTTATGGATTCCAAACTGCGTCGCTGCGGCCCGCCAATTCTGGCGTCTGATCGATCCGAGAAGTGTGTCGAGCGTGCATGCCCGGTATCCCTCAACACAATATATTGGCTACCTGCAACCGTATCGTTGCGCCTGTCAATCAGTGTCATCGCTTCTACCCCAACCCTTGTTGCATTTGACGCAAGTAAATGACGTGTAAATTTACCTGCTTTGATTTCCGTCTTTCGACAGGGATCACACTCCTCTGGCTTGAATTTCGACACGGTTATAGGAATCCGCGTCAGGTTTCTTTCGCAGCTTTCGTTGGATGCGCGTTCCTGATGAGCCCTTCCGCAATGATTCTAGTCCCCGGCAAAGGCGTGGCAATCCAGCAGTGGGATTAGGCTGCCCCCTCGCGGCCTAGTCTCGACGGGCTAGACGGAAGGTTGTAGTCTTGGGCATGGGTTCGCATCTGCGTTGGCTGGAATCGAACGTGTCAGGCACCCCGTTAGCTCATGTGGCTTCCCTATTGGTGCTGGCAGTATCAATAATATTCGAAGTAACAAGTACGGTATATGTTGGCCAGGACACGGCGTTTATGGCGTCTATTCCTGCTATTATTGTCGCTGTATACCTCGAAGGCCGTTTGGCTGGCATCGTTGCGACGCTTCTTATGGCCGCCCTCGGCTTGTGGGTACGACGCGTCCTGAACGCTCAACTCTCTGCCGAAGATTGGACCCGCGCCATCTTCCTTGTGGTCTCGGGCGGCCTGATAGCGCTTGTGTTCCACCGCCTGCGACAGGATTTGCGTGGGGCGCTTGAGGTTGCGGAGGCGAGGCTTGCCGCCATCGATGCGGCCGAGAGCCGTTATCGCTTGGCTTTCGAACGTGCCGCCTTGGGTTTTGCAAACACCAATCGACGCGGCGAACTGCTGCAATCGAACAGACGCCTCTGTGAGATGACAGGCTACGCGGAACGGGAACTTGCCCAGCAACCGCTCGAGGCACTTGTTCTTCCCGATGATCGAGATGCCGTGCGGGAGTTGTTGAGAGACGTGGACAGTGGCGCCGCATCGTCCGCCGCGGACATCCGCCTGCTGAGAAAGGACGGCAAGATATTCTGGGCGCGTCTGGCCGTGTCTTCATCGCGGCCTGATGAGGTCTCCACCGAGAGCGTGTTCGTGGTGGTTGACGACATTTCGGAGCGACGAGCGGCTCGCGAGGCGCTCCGGGCTCAGAAGGAGTGGCTTGATCTCGCTTTGTCTGCCGGACGCCTGGGAACATGGCAAATCGACCTCAAGGAGGGGACAGTCGCAGGCTCCGACAAGTTCTGGGACATTCTCGGTCTGCCGCCAACGCCCGTCCGCCGCTTGGAAGAGCTCTCGGCCGTGATTCATCCGGCCGATTGGCCGAAGCTGGCGGCTTCGACCAAACCCTCTTCGGCGGTGAACTACGACGTCGAGGTCCGTGTCCGGCGGACGGACGGTCATGTGCGCTGGATCGCTCTGCGCGGACGCCAGGAAAGACACGGCGATCGCCAGTTGCGCATCGGTGTGGCTGCCGATCTCACCGAGCGCCGACAAACCACGCTTCTGCGCGCGGCCGTAAAGAAACGCGAGCGCATCATGCGCGAAGAACGCCATCGGTTCAGCAACCTGTTCCCAGTGATCACAGCACTGGTGAAGATGATCAATGTTCCCGAGAACGACGTTGCCAAATACAAGGAGATGCTGGTCGATCGGATCAAAACGCTGGAAGCGACGCATCTGCTCCTGTCAGGTCATAGCAGTATTTCAGGGATGCTCCACGATCTCGTGGAGCAGGAATTGCGACCCTTCAAGGAGACCCGTGACATAACGATCAGCGGCCCCTCCATTGTCGTGCCAGTTGGCGCCGCCGAGAGCTTGGCAATGGTTCTTCACGAACTGACGACCAATTCGGTGAAATACGGCGCGCTGGGTAATCCGCAAGGCAAGGTCGACGTAAAGTGGGAATTCGCATCCGACGGCGCAGGTGATGATGTCGTCCTAGACTGGGTGGAATCAGGACACCGCAACAATTCAGGCGTCGTGCGCCACGGTTTCGGCTCCATGATCATCGGCGTGGACGGCGCGCCGCTCGTCGGTCATTCCCCGAAACTGGAAATATCGGAGCACGGACTGCGATATTCGTTACGGCTGTCACGAAAGGAAATCGAACTGTAGAATGTGTCGTCCGTGAAACGGTCTCGTGGCGCTTTAGGTTTTCATCCTTGGGATGTCCCGTTCCCAACGCAGTTGCCCGCCATGGGCGACAGGCATCAGGTCACATCTTTCGATAGCCAGGTTTGCAGCAAAACCGCTGCTTCAGTCCGGTTCCGCACCCCAAGCTCGCGCAGAATGGCAGCTGCATGGATTTTCGTTGTCGCTTCGGCAATATCCAGATTGCGGGCGATCTCCTTGTTCGAATACCCTTCCGCCATCAGCTTGAGGACGTCCTTCTGCCTCGATGTCAGTCTAGCGAGGTTGCCTGAGTTCACGCGCTGACGGGTCGGATTTTTCGCGGAGGACTGCGGGGCGTAGGATCTCTGTCCGGCCGACGTCCGGGACAAGAGCGCCGGCACGTAGATCCGTCCCGACAGGATCTCGTTGACGGCCATCACAACTTCTTCATCCCTCTGAGATTTGACGATGTAACCGTGAAGTCCGATCGAAAGAGCGGTCAATATCTCAGAGCGCGAATCGTCCCCCGAAACGATCGCGAAGCGTGTATCAGGATAGGCGGACAGAACGTCGCCAAGAACTTCCTGATGAAACAGTCCGGGCATATTTAAATCGAGGATCGCAAGATCGATGGATGCCTGCTCCTCGAGAAGACTGACCACGGCGTCGAAACACGCAGCCTCGAAAATTTCGGCACTTGGAATTCCAGCCGTGAGTGCCAGCCGAAGGCCGCGCCGATACAAGCCGTGATCGTCGGCGATGACGATCCGATACATTGAACTACCCCAACACTTGCTCGGCTCCGACGAGAAAACCCGCTGAAGCCTCCCATTACTCTGTGATGAACCGAGCCGCGGTGTCCCAAAATCGCAGCCAACCACTGGTCATGACATCACGATGATATCCACGGCGCTCCCATCCGAAGATATCAAGTATGGCTAATATAGTCCTAAATTGCGAAAAAGCTTCTGTTATTTTTTCTTAACTTTCGCGTGAGGTGCCTGCCTCCCGAACCATACCGGGTGCCCGGTTCCGATGTCCGGACCAGTGGGCCGTACAGCCTATTGATGCCGGCATAACACATGCGAGCTTCGTTCGTCTCACGGTCAGGTCCTGAACGCTTAGATCTGCCCTTGACCTCGCGGCTATTTACTACCGGAAACGCGTCGGATCGTTGCCATTCGAATGCACGACGACAGCCACCCCGGCGGTCACATACCTTCACTCATGATGTTCGGATTGCCGCCGAGGGTCGGATCGGATCTGACCGGGTGCCGGATCCGGATGAACTCGAACACGAATGCCCGGATACGGCCAACTGCAAATCAGGAGGATCGGATGAAAGCGGTGATTCAATGCGGTGGGATGGGTACGCGCCTTCGGCCTTTCACGTCGGTCTTGCCGAAACCCTTGATGCCGATAGGGGCTCGGCCGGTTCTTGAGTTGCTTCTGAAGTGGCTGCGGCGCAACGGCATAGAAGAGGTTTATATCACGACCGGCTATCTCGGGCACCTGATCCGCAGCGTCTGCGGCGACGGATCGCAATGGAATCTGAAGATCAGATACACACAGGAAATGGAGCCGCTCGGCACCATCGGGCCTCTCTCCCTGATCAGGGATGAACTGAACGATACATTTGTCGTGCTCAACGGCGATGTTCTCACCGATCTAAGCCTCAGCCGGTTTGTCGCCGCGCACCGTTTGCACAAGGATCCGGTTACGATCGCCACGGCCTGCCGGCTGATCAAGATGGACTTCGGCGTCATCGACGAGATCGACAATGCCGTTCAGCTCTTTCGGGAAAAGCCGACACTTTCCCATCTCGTCAGCATGGGGATCTACTGCATGAACCCGGACGTCCTGCGGTTCATTCCTTCGGGCATACCATTCGGGTTCGATGACCTGATGCTCCAGATGATGCAGGGCGGCACGACCGTGCATGTGTACAAGCACGACGGTCTCTGGCTCGATATCGGTCGCGTTGACGACTTCCAGAATGCACAGGCGATTTCCTGGGAAGAGCAGTCGACCTCAATCGAGGTCGCCGCCGCGGCCGCATAGAGAATTCAGATGAGGCCGAACCGTAAATAAGAGTTCAGGAGGTCAAGATGCTCTTGGTGAGCGCCCCGATCCTAGGCGTGCCGGAGAAGGCAGCTCTATCAAAAGTGATTGATAGCGGCTGGCTTACAATGGGAGAGCGGGTAAGAGCTTTCGAACGGGCCTTTGCCGACATGCATGGCGCGCAGGATTGCGTTGCGGTCGGTTCCTGTACCGCGGCGCTTCATCTCATCCTGCATGCATTGGGAATTGGCCCGGGCGACGAGGTGCTGGTGCCATCGCTGACCTTTGTGGCGACCGCCAATGCGGTGCTGTATGTCGGGGCGACGCCGGTCTTTGTCGATATCGAGTCGGTCGACGTGCCGTTGATGTCGATTGCGGAAGCCGAAGCGCGGTGCACGCCACGCACAAAGGCGGTCATTCTTGTTCACTTCGCGGGCTATCTCGCCAATCGGGAACAATGGCAACGGTTCGCCCGTGCCCGAGGGCTGCATATCATCGAGGATGCCGCGCATGCTCCCGGCTTGAGGTCGGTGGGGACATTCGGCGCCGCTGCTGCCTTCAGTTTCTATGGCAACAAGAACATGACGACGGCGGAAGGGGGAGCCGTGATTGCCCGCGACCCCGATCTGCTCGACCGGGTTCGCCAGGCCCGCGGGCATGGGATGACCGCAGGGACGCATCAGCGGCTGAACAGTCGCACCCCGCAATATGATGTCACCATGCTTGGCTTCAACTACCGGATGGATGAGCTGCGCGCGGCGATTGGACTGGTTCAACTCGAGAATCTGCAGGAGTGGAACGAAATCAGGCGTATCCTGGCCGTCCTGTACCAGCGCCTCATCGCAGAACGTTGCCCTGCGGTGACAATTCCCTTCAGCGAACCCCGGACGTCGGCTTACCACATCATGCCGATCCTTTTGCCGCGCTATGCGAGGCGGCAGGACATTATCGATGAACTGCGGACTCAGGGCATACAGACCACGATTCATTATCCACCGGTGCACCAGATGACATTCTATCGTGAGCGTTATCCCGGGACCAATCTGCCGCGGACAGAGGATTTTGCTCAGCGAGAGCTGACAATTCCACTGCACCCCCAGATCACTTCGCCTGTCGCCGAGGCGGTTGTGGCCGCGCTCGCAGCCGCGCTCAACAGCGGCGCTCAAACAGGAACTGCGGCATGAATGCGACGGACCTTTCCTTTCACCGGCGTCTCGTCTCAAACCGCACGCATGGCTTCGCGAGACGTGCCATCGATCTTGCGGTCGCAGGCGCCGCAATTGTCATTTTGGCACCGCTGATGCTGCTGATTGCCGTAGCGCTTCTGCTCGAAGGCGGCCGCTCCGTCTTGTTCGTACAGACCCGCATGGGCGTGGGTGGCCAACCCTTCCGCATGTACAAATTCCGCAAGTTTGGCGTGGACTGCAGCCCCCATGGGTTCGCGCTGACCGTCGTGGGCGACAGCCGCATGACGACGGTGGGCCGGTTCCTCGCCGCGACAAAATTCGACGAGTTGCCACAGCTGTGGAATGTCCTCAAAGGCGAGATGGCGATCGTCGGGCCGCGACCCGAGAGCCTGGCGTTCGCCGATTGCTTCCGGGGTGGCCTGGAGGCCGTCCTGCAATACAAGCCTGGCCTGCTGGGCCCGACCCAGGTTCTTTTCCGGCACGAGGCGCATTTCTTTCCACAATCCGTGGATCCGATCCTGTTCTACCGGGAGGTTATGTTTCCCGCCAAGGCCAAACTCGACCTTTCCTACTATCCGCAGCGCACCATCGTCTCCGACATCGTCTGGATGCTGCGCGGCTTTCTGGCTGTTGTCGGCTGGGTTCCATCACCGCCGATCGACGTGTGAAACCCAAATGGGAAGCCCCCCAGTCAGCCAAGGGAATGCGCGGTCATGAGTTACAACGGCAAGAAAGTTCTGGTGACGGGCGCGGATGGGTTTATCGGCTCGCATCTCACCGAAGCGCTCGTTCGCAACGGGGCGGATGTCACGGCTCTGGCGCTCTACAATTCCTTCGACAGCCACGGGTGGCTGGACGATTTGCCGGACAACATTCGGAGCCGGCTGAATCTTGTCCGCGGTGATGTCCGCGACTGCGCGTTCCTGAACCGGATCATGCGTGGTCAGGCCGTTGTGTTTCATCTGGCTGCCCTTATCGCGATTCCATACTCCTATGCGGCTGCCCAGTCCTATGTGGAAACCAACATCCTGGGCACGGTGAACGTCCTCGAAGCGGCGCGCCAGTGGGAGACGGAGCGAGTGGTGCATACCTCCACGAGCGAGGTCTATGGAACCGCCCTGACCATGCCCATCCGTGAGACTCATCCACTACAGGGACAGTCGCCATATTCGGCCTCCAAGATCGGTGCCGACATGATGGCGGAATCCTACGCCAGGTCGTTTGACCTCCCGGTCGTGATCATGCGGCCGTTCAACACATATGGTCCTCGCCAGAGTGAGCGCGCCATCGTGCCGACCATCATCCGGCAAGCCCTCGACCCGAATTGCCCGGCGATCATGGTCGGCGATACAAGCCCGATCCGCGACCTGACCTTTGTCGAGGACACTGCTGCGGCGTTCCTGACCGCGGGCCTGGCCGGGCTTGAATTCGGCCACGCCTACAATGCCGGCAGTCAACGCGCCGTGACCATCTCCGACGTGTTGGATCTTGTCCTCGAGTTGAGCGGTTCCAAAAAACCGGTCCATCGCGACGAAAACCGTCTGCGGCCGCAAAATTCGGAGGTTCGCGCCTTGCTCGCGGATTCCTCGCGCTTTGAGAGTGAGACTGGATGGCGGGCGCAGACCAGCCTGCGCGACGGGTTGCAGCGGACGATCGCATGGTGGCGGGCGCGCCTTAGCGAAGGCCGGGTACGGCGCGAAAAGGGTTATATGACATGATCCTGCTCCGCCGGCATGTTTTGGCGCTGTTGCTGATCGCCGGTGCCGTATTCCTCAATATCTATACGGCCGGCGGACGGGCAAGCAGCGTATCGGAGCAGTCGGCCGCACCGGCGGCGAAGAACCTGCCTGACTATCTGCGCGAAACAAAGGATGCGGTGTTCGGCACCGCGCTCGTGCGGATCACCAGACCCGGAATCCTCGGCCACGGGATTGTATGCGGCAAGAAATATTGCACCCACCGTTATTCAAGCGCCCAGGCCTGGAACGCGGACCAGAGTCTTCTCCTTATCGTCAATGGTTGTGGTGCCATGTGCTTTCTCGATGGGCATACCTACGTTCCATTGTTCCGCCGCGACCGCTCGACCGAATGCGAATGGCATCCCAAGGATCCCAACCTGATGATTTGCGTTGGTGGCCGACGGATTTCCACCTGGGCGCCACGCACCAATCACGAGGATATCGTGTTCGTCTCGGCAGCCTATCGCAATCTGCAGTTCGGGCCCTACAAGGGCAATCCGAGCCGAGACGGCAACCGCATCGCGGTGCGTGCAATGCGCAATGACGGCAAAGCGGTGGTCTTTGGCTACGATCTCAAGCTGCGGCAGAAATTCCCGGATATCGATCTTGCACAACTTCCGGGGACCACCAACGCCTGCTCGATCTCCCCGTTCGGGATCAACATTCTGTGTTCCCAGGAATTGCCAGACGGCAATGAACCGAGCTTCATCTTTTCCATCGATGGCGTCTTGCGCCAGAAGTGGACGGAGCATCACCGGCCCGGTCACGGCGACATGACGGTCGATGCCGACGGCGCCGAAATCTATGTCGGGATCAGCAAATCGGACCCCGACAAGTATCAGGTGATCAAACGCAGGTTGACCGACGGCAAGGTCACCTCGCTGATGAAGTACGGCGAGGCCATGCATGCGTCCCTCAGGTCCGTGGACAGGCCCGGCTGGGTGTTTCTGAGCTATGGCGGGACATCGGCCGAAGTGTCGAAGCACCAGGATTGGGCGCCCTATGCGCAGCAGGTCATCGCGCTGCGCACGGACGGCAGCGGAGAGGTCCGCCCTATCGTCAACACACAGAACGCGCAGTTCGACTACTGGAACGAGACGCATGCCTCGCCATCTCCAGATGGCTCACAGGTGGTCTGGTCTAGCAATTGGGGCGTGCCTGGCGGCCCGGTGTACGATTTCGTTGCTCGTGTTGAATGGCCTTGGCAGCAGGTGTCGAACCAGAAGGAGATTGTTACAAATGGCCTTCACTAAACGAACCGTTCTTGCTTCCGTTGCCGTGATGTCCCTGACGTCGATGGCCGCCGCGGGCGACGTCGGGCCCTATCAACTGTCACCTGGCGATACCGTCGAAATAGGGATAGCGCCGATTCCGGAGCGAACGCAGCGCGCCGTGGTCCAGATGGACGGCAATATCGCCCTTCCCGAAGTCGGGATGGTCATGGTCGCGGGCTTGACGGCGTCTCAATTGCAGACGCGCATGCAGGCGCTGCTGCCGACCAAGATTTTTCATGCGCGCCTGCCCGATGGACGGGAGCAGATGGTTGTCGTCCAGCCAAGCGACGTCACCGCCGTCATCGCCGACTACCGTCCGATCTACGTGATGGGCGACGTGCTCACACCGGGACAGCAGGCCTATCGTCCGCTCATGACAGTGCGGCAGGCGCTCGCCGTCTCCGGCGGCTTCAGCCTTTTGCGGTCACGGGCAGGCCAGACCGGACCCGATCCGGTTGACCTCAGGCGCGACTACGAAACGCTTTGGGGCGACTACACCAAGGATTATTTTCACGCCGCCCGTATCCGCGCCGAACTTCAGGACCAGGCGGACTTCGACAAGCAGACCCCACAGGGATCGCCTCTTTCGCCTAGTATCGGAGCCGCGATCGCCCAGGCTGAAGCGGATGCGCTGAAGATTGCGCTGGGCGATTTCCAGCAGGAGCAGACTTTTCTCGAGAAGGGCGAAAAGGACGCGGCCGATCAGATCGACGTTTTGCAGAAGCGCGAACAGGTCGAGGCCGAGGGTGTGAAGGCGGATCAGGAAGACCTTGCGCGCGTCACAAAGGTGTTTGAGTCAGGCAACCTGACCAACAACCGGCTCGCGGACGTCCGGCGCGCCTTGCTTCTGTCTTCAAGCGGCGCGCTTCAGACATCGGTGGAGCTCATGAGGGCGCGACGCCAGCAGGAGGACTACGTCAGGCAGCACGAACGCAATGACAATCAGAGGAGGATTGGCTTGCTGACGGATCTGAGGGACACCAACGCGAGGCTCGCCGACGTCACCGCCAAACTCCGCGCCGCCAGCGAAAAGCTGCAACCGAGCGGAGCATCGGCCCAGCCATTGCCGATGGCGGGCGAAACGATCCGGGCCCAGGTCACCATCGTGCGCAAGGTCGGCGATGAGTGGCGCAAACTCTCGGCCGACGAGGACACGATCGTGATGCCAGGAGATACCGTCGAGGCCAAGTTCAGCAGTGATCTGCAGAGCGCGGCAATCCGGTAGGCGGCCACGATCGTTGGCCGATAGAAACGGGCTTGGGAAACTCACTGTTCGATCAGGCAGTCGAACAGAACCGAACGGGAGATCCTGGTGAGGCTCAATTCCAAGCGAAAGCCGACGCGGTCGATGAACGCGGCTCAAATGGCCCAGCCGGCAAGTTATGCTTTCGATCCGTCTTTGGCGGTGCAAAATCCCTTGATCGAGTCCCGGACCGGTGGGCCTGGACTCTGGCAGGACCTGACGTCCAACCAGAAGGTCCACACGCAAGGCGACCGGGCGTCGGACAACTACAGAGCCAGCCATTGCGCGCGGGGCTATGGCGCGCATTACCACAAAACGCACGAATCCGGCTATTACGGCGCGCTGTGGGATAAAATCGAAAGGCCCCTGATCCTGGGTGTTCTTGGCCCAATGGGTGGAGCCGGCCGAAAGTGCCTCGATTTCGCATGCGGAACAGGTCGCATCACCAATGTCGCGGCTGGGCTCTTCGGCGAAGTGGTCGGCGTCGACGTCTCCAAATCCATGCTTGCCTGCGCGCGGGTTCCCCACAATGTGAGGCTGCTTCACATCGATATGACAATGGAATCCCTCGACGAGACCTTCGATATCGTAACGGCATTTCGCTTCTTTCTGAATGCGGAGGATCGACTGAAACAGGAGGCGCTGAGAGCGATAAATCTGCAGCTGAAAGACGGCGGACAGCTGGTGTGCAATATTCACATGAACGCGACGTCGCCCGTTGGCCTGGTCTGCCGGCTGCTCAACCGGTTGTCTGGACGCACAATTCGCAACACGCTAAGCGAAGCGAGGTTCAAGGAGCTCCTGACAGCGTCGGGATTCCTCGTCGAGGAGGTGATACCTTACGGTTATCTGCCCCGGCCGGGACGCCTCTTGCCAGGGCTGTGCGAGGCGTTGATGGAGCCTTTCGAGAAGGCGTCCAGAACCCTTCGCATCCCCGGACAACTGGCGCAGCATTTCCTGGTTGTTGCGAAGAAGCGCTAGAAAACGGAATCGCAAATGGCCCGGTGAAATGGCTACGAGCCGGGAACCCGGCCCGCCCGCGGAGCGAATCACCCCCCCAAAAAAGATAATGCGGCGTCGCTCTCATTGACTGGAACGCTATCGATCCAGGCTTCCGGAACACCCTAGATGGCGGTTTTCCCCCGATTTGACGCGTCAGTTTCGGGTTTCTCTGGCTGGCGTCACGATTTCGCTGCATTTTGACCGAAGGGCACATACGTTAGCGGGGCGTAATGTTAGAAAGCAAAGAGGGACAACGCTCCTGAAAACCAAAAATTTGTCCATGGCCGTCGGAGCCGATGGGCCTGCGCGACTATTTTTTGCCAAAGGTCGCAGGTCATGACCCCCGGTGGAAGACGCTCGCCCGATCTGCGCGCCGCCATGCTTGGCACCGCGCCTGGGCTGATAGGTGTTGGCCTGTTCTCGGCGGTCATAAACATTCTCGCCCTGACCGGCTCCGTCTATATGCTGCAAATCTACGATCGCGTTTTGCCTTCGCAGAGCATTCCGACGCTTGTCGGATTTACCATCGGAATGCTCGGCCTTTACGCGGTCTACGGGTTGCTGGATTTCGTGCGGCTTCGCCTCCTCGTTCGGATCGGCAATCGCCTCCACAGAAATCTGCAGCAAAAGGTCTTCGGCCTCTCGCTCTCCTTGCCGCTTATCGGCGGGCAGGATGCGAGCCGGATACAGCCACTTCGTGACCTGGATCAGTTGCGCGGCTTTCTTTCCGGATTGGGACCGACCGTCATCTTCGACGCCCCATGGATACCGTTCTATCTGCTGGTCATCTATCTCCTGCATCCTTCGCTCGGTCTGCTGGCAGCGAGCGGTGCGATTGTGGTCGTACTGCTCACCGTGGTGGCGGAGATCCTTGGCCGCGGACCTGCGGCGCGCGCGTCCGAGACACTTGTGTCGCAACGGACCCTTGCCGATTCCGGCCGCCGCAACGCGGAGGTTGTGCGCGCGATGGGCCTTTCCGGACGGCTCGCCCGTCGCTGGGCCGAGATCAATCAATCATATCTCACGCACCAGGAACAGCTCTCCGATATTGTCGGCGCCACCGGTTCCCTGTCGCGGGCGCTGCGGATGGCTTTGCAATCCTGCGTTCTGGGGCTAGGTGCCTATCTCGTGATCGGGGGTGAAGCGTCCCCCGGTGTGATCATAGCATCTTCCATACTGCTGGGCCGCTCGTTGGCCCCGGTTGACGCGGCCATCGCAAACTGGAGGGGGTTTGTGGCGTTCCGGCAAAGCTATTCACAGCTGGCGGCGGCGTTGGCCGCCTTCGGCAGCCAGGGCGAACTCATGGAACTGCCGCGTCCACACGCAATGCTTGCGGTCGAGGAGTTGACCATAGTCCCGCCCGGTCAGCAAAGGCCGACCGTCACCAACGTCAGCTTCCACCTGTCCGGGGGAGCAGGGATGGCTATTGTTGGCCCAAGCGGCTCTGGCAAGACCACGCTGGTGCGCGCCTTGGTGGGTGTGTGGCAACCGCTTCGCGGAACGGTAAGGCTGGACGAGGCCTCGCTCGACCAATGGGGCCAGGAACAGCTTGGCGCTCATATCGGCTACCTGCCGCAAGGTGTTGAACTGTTTGATGGAACGGTTGCCGATAATATTTCGCGATTTGGCGGCAAGGGCGACGCCAAGGGCGTGCTGGCTGCTGCCAGGGCCGCGGGCATCGACAAGATGATCATGCGCTTGCCGGATGGTTTTCAAACACGGGTAGGCGAGGGAGGGGCGGCCCTGTCGGCCGGACAGAGGCAACTTGTCGGACTTGCCAGGGCACTTTATGGCGACCCGTTTCTTGTCGTCCTCGACGAGCCGAATTCAAACCTGGATGTTGACGGCGATGCCGCCCTGGCCGGCGCGATCCTGGCGGTACGCCGGCGCGGAGGCATCGTCATCGTTGTCGCGCACCGTCCTTCCGCCCTTACCAATATCGACAAGGTACTCGTAATGTCGAATGGCATGCTGCACTCCTTTGGCTCGCGCGAGGAGGTCCTGGCCAACGTGATCCGCCCCTTCCCCTCGGCCGCTGAACGGCCAGCGTCGGTGGTCCCGATGCAGAAAGGGGTGAGCGGTCATGCGTGAGGTCCTGTTCCATGTCTGACGCGACGATGTTCTCATATGCGCCGATTGGCGATGGTAGCCGAAGGACCGAGGCCAGTTCGGCCGATGCGCGGGATGATATCCGGGCCAACCTGATCCTGGGCGTCGCGGTCACGGTTCTGTTGATCGCCGGCGGAGGGCTTTGGCTCGGTTTGACCAAAATCGCCGGCGCGGTGATTGCGCCTGCCACGGTGGTGGTCGAAACCAATATCAAGAAAGTCCAGCATCTGAACGGCGGCACCATCGGCGGTATCTTCGCGCAAGATGGAGACCATGTGCGGGCGGGCGATGTGGTGGCCAGGCTGGACGACACGCTGACTCGGGCCAATCTGCAGATAATCAGTGAGGACCTCGATCGCGCGACCGTTCGTCTTGCGCGGCTGGAAGCCGAGCGGCAAGGCCTGCCGGATATGCAGCTTCCGTCCAGCCTTCAGACGCGGATGGGCGACCCGGAACTGGCTGCACTCGTCAGCGGCGAACGCGCCCTGTTCGAAAGCCGCGCTGCCGCGTTGACGGGGCAGAAGGCGCAGTTGCAAAGCCGCTCAAAACAACTTGAACGCCAGATCGATGGCCTCAAGGCACAGCAGGCCGCGGAAGATCAATCCGTGACCCTGCTGGACGCGGATCTTGTCGACGTCCAGGCGCTTTTTTCCAAAAAACTGGTGTCCAAGGAGCGGCTGAGCAACATCAGGTTGGATGCCACCCGGGCGCACGGAGAGTCAGGGCGTCTCGCGGCGGCGGTCGCCGAGGCGCAGGCCCGGATCAGCGAGACCGAATTGCAAATTCTTCAGCTCGATGAACAAAGGCGCAGTGAGGTAACCAGCGAGCTACGCGAAACGGAAGCCAAGCAGACCGAACTCAATGAGCGCAAGGTTGTGGCGCAAGACGAGTTGACCAAAACCACCATCCGCGCTCCGCAATCGGGAACGGTGCAGGAATCCACCATCCACACAATCGGCGGCGTGATCGCTCCTGGGGAAGTGCTCATGATGATTGTTCCCGACGCCGACAACCTCGTCGTCGACGCGCTGATTCCTCCCTCACGCATAGATGACATTCGACCAGGCCAGCGGGTCTCGATCCGTTTTCCGGCTTTCGATTCCGGCACCACGCCTGCTTGCCAGGGATCGGTCAAACGCATCTCTGCCGATCTGATCAAGGATCAACAGCGCCAGCTCTCGTATTTCTCGGCGCGTATCAACGTCGAGAACAAGGCGGCCTGCCTGACCGATGCCAAGGTGCTCAAACCAGGCATGCCGGCGGAGGTTCATATAAGCACCGACGAACGCAGCGTCTGGTCCTATCTGCTGAAGCCGCTCACGGATCAGATGTCGAGGGCCTTCCGCCAATGAACCACCGGAAGCGAGCCGCAAATACGAGCGCCTCTTCCCCCTGGAGCAATCCAGGAAAAAGTGCGTAGCGGCTTTCCGTCCGAAACTATGTAAAAACAAGGAGTTAGAGCGGATCAACGATTCTATCAAACGCTGAACCGCTCTAAGACCCGGTGAGCGCCCTGCGACGAACGCGGCGCGCGGCCCGCGCTGTTCGCTCTGCCGTTACGGGAGCCTTGGCCACATCGATCTTGTGCGGCAAGCCGTTTGTGGCCACATGGAGTCTCTCAAAGGGTAGCAATTCCCTGATCCGGGCGTTGACCAATGCAATTTCGGCCCGCAGGTCTTCGCATTCCTGCCGGCGGATATCGAGTTGTATCTGATCGGACGCCTGCTGCAGTGAAAGCTGTGAGAAATTGGCGGTTAGCTTCGAAAGGTTCTGCTTGTCGGTTTCGGCCTCCTTGGTGAGAGCAGCCAACCTTTCATCCGCGACCTGCTTTTCCGCCATGGCGTCGCTCCATTGATGCTTGAGCTTGGCGATCTCATCCGAGGCTTCTTTATTTGCGCTTGACGCGACCTCCAGTCGCGACTGGAGGTTCTGAATCTCGGAACGCAATCCTCTGATCTCGGCACGGTAGCGCTCGATCTCGGCGTTCTTGTCCGCCTCCGTGATACGGGCGGCTTCCGTCACCTCCGACAGTTTTGCCTGGGCGACCTCAAGCGACGTATGGAGCCGTGTCGCTTCCTTTTCGCTCCTGCCGAGCGCACCCAGCATTTCGGAGTTTCGCGCCGCTTCGTTGGCGTGGATCGTGGAGAAGGCGTCGAGTCTGTGCCGCGCTTCATCTTCCCGCTTTAGCGCCTTTTCGAGGTCGATCGACAGGCTGACATTCTTTTCCCGCAGCAGTTTGTTTTCGCGCGCGCGCCTGTCAGCCTCGACGGTTACGGCGGCAAGCGTGTTTGTGAGGTCTCCAAATTCCGCTTCGCTTTTTGCGTTCGCGTTCGCTGCTTCCACGAGTTCCAGCCTTGCCGCGGCCAGTGCGCCGCGAAGCGCCTCGCTGTCTTGAACCAGGCTTGTCTCGCGCTGCTGCAAAGTCTCCACAATGCTTTCCCGCTCATGCTGCCTTCGGTTCAGGTCGTTGAGCTTGTCCGACAGGACCCTTTGCTCCGCCGTCAGGCTCTGATTCGTCAGTTCCAGTTCGTTGGCGCGGAGAATGTCGGCGTGAAGGATATGGAAGAATTCGCGGGTCAGGTGATGCGTGCTTGCGATCTCCGACAGTCTCGCGTTGATGTCCTCGAAATGGACCTTCGCATCGCGAAACAGCCCATCGAAGGACGTCAAGGCGGCCATACGGCTCTGCGTATGAGAGGTCAGCCGTCGCGCGGTTTTCGAGGTGCTCGCGTCGTCTTCGGTTTGCGCGCCCTCGTCCTGCTCCATGGACGCCTCGCCCAGGACATCGTTCTCTGCCGGCGCCGACAGGTCATCCAAACCAATGCACTCGTCGACGGCGTCCGCCAAGTCAGCTTCGAGTTCCTCGAATGACTTCTCCGCGTTATCGGCTCGCCTGATCAGATCCCTGAGCTTCATGCCCTACATCCCCCTACGGCATGCCTGGACCCAGCAAGGCACGCGGACTGAGATACCCTTTGTATCGGGAGATCCGTTGAGCGTCTTCGTGCAATCAAACGATGCCAAGCTCCGGCGATCTAGCGCTGTCACCGCAGGAATCATCGAGAACTCGCGAGGCAGGCCTGGGGTTTGATGGTGGTCGATCACCTGCAAGGGCTGCCTGGAGGCTCTCGCGTCAGGCAGCCCTTCTTGCGTTCATCCTGACGTCACCTGTTGCCTGAATTCAGCGCCGCTTTATCGGGCGGCCCGACAGCCTCTTGGAGGGGGGCATCAGGCGGCCGGGCCTAACCGGCGGTTGGGTGTGTTTTGGTTTGCCGGCTGAGCCACCCTGCACCTCATTCGATGAACGCGCATCATTCAAACGAACACTGCCGTCGCGATAGGCACCACTCAACCAACTACGTCAGGCCCCAGCCCCGGACCAGCGTCCACTTGGATCAGCCGGTTTCAAGCACGAGAGTCCGGGCTCCGATTAACGCATTGGGCTCCTTCAAATGAACGATCAGCCCGTTATCAAGGAAGGATAATGTGGGCTTTTACGGCAATAAGGCCGGGATTCTGCCGGCTATGGAGGCAACGCCATGTGCGGTATCGTTGGGATCGTCGGCCACTCGCAGGTTGCGCCGCTCATCGTCGCTGCGCTGAAGCGTCTGGAATATCGCGGCTATGATTCGGCCGGCATCGCCACCGTCGAGCGTGGCAAGCTTGCCCGCCGGCGCGCCGAGGGCAAGCTGGTCAATCTCGAGCG